>NZ_JBEOVG010000053.1:0-61575 GCF_040295345.1 Actinosynnema sp. NPDC002837 | reverse complement strand
CGCCGCCGACCCCGCCGCCGCCGACCCCGCCGCCGCCGACCCCGCCGCCGCCGACCCCGCCGCCGCCGACCCCGCCGCCGCCGACCCCGCCGCCGCCGACCCCGCCGCCGACCGTGCCATCGCCGCCAACCTCGCAGCGATCGCCCCTGCCGCCGACCGTGCCATCGCTGCCGCTTCGGCTGCAGAGGCCACCGCAACCGCGCCCGCAATCGCACCCGCGGCCGCTGACGCCATTGCCGACCGCGCCGCCATCGCCGAGGCCGCGGCCCGGACCAGGGCCAGCGCCTGGGAGGGCGAGCCGCACGGCGAGGTCGATCACCCGGTGCCCGACTGCCCGGTGGAGGTGACGTTGCGGGCGTTGCGCGGTCGGTGGACGACGTTGGTGGTGCGGGAGTTGTTCGCGGGTGAGCGGACGTTCGGTGACTTGGCCGCTGCCCTGCCGGCGTTGTCGGACAAGGTGCTCAGCGATCGGCTCGGGCAGCTCGTCGAGTGCGGCGTCGTGGTGCGGGTGCGGGAGCCGGGGTGGCCCAGCCGGGTGCGGTACTCGCTGACGTCTCGTGGGCACGCGTTGCGTGAGGTGCTGGACGCCATGTGGGCCTGGGGTGCTGCCGTGCGGTAGGCGGCTCGGCTGCGGGCTGCGGGCTGCGGGCTGCGGGCTGCGGGGCTGTGGGCTGCGGGGCTGTGGGCTGTGGCTGCTGGGTGGTCAGTGGGGCGGGGGTGGTTCGGCTGTGGGGCTGCCGGGTGGTGGGTGGGTTGGGGTGGTGGTGGGTCGGGGGTGGTCGAGGCGTTCCGCTGGTTTTCAACCGAGGTGCGGTAACGGTGTTTCCGTACATTTTTGGGCGATGTTCACTCGATGGAGTCCAGGGGTGGCTTAGGAGACGGTTCGGAGGGGGACGACCAGGTAGGTCAGTTCTACTCCGTCCGGTCCCGCTTGGCTCGTCAGGACGGTGGAGCGGAGGCCGTCCTGGATTCGGAGTTCGACCCGGCGGCCGCTGAAGGCGCGCAGGGCGTCTGCCAGGTACTTGGCCTGGAAGGTCTTGGTCACGCGGTTGCCGTCGATGGTGGCTTTGATCGACTCCTCGGACTCGCCGCTCTGCGGGTCGCTGCCGCGCACCCGCAGCTCCCCGTCGTCCACCTGGATGGTGACCGAACCGTGCGGCCCGGCGTACGGGACGGCGCGGCGCACCGCACCGGCCAGCACATCGGCCTCCACCAACACCGTGCTGTCGATGACCGCCTCCAACAGCTTCCGCACTCGATCGTCGGGGAACGGGGCCGCCAGCAGCGCCGTGCTCACGCTCCCGCCCGCCCACGACAAGGCGATGCGGTCCGCGTCGGCGTGCACCGCCACCTCCGCCTCGCGGTCCGGCTGCCGGGACGCCTCGGCCAGCACCACCGCCGGCGCCAGCACGTCCAGCTCACCCGTCGGCGCCCACGGTAGCGAAGCGAACGCCATGCGATAGCGGTCCGTCGCGATCAGCTCCAGCCGCCCTCCCGGCGCGCTGTGCATCCGCACCCCGGTGAACATCGGCAGGGCGTCGTCCTTCGACGCGGCCGACGACACCGGGGTCAGGGCGGCGGTCAGGGTGAGGGCCGGGATGACGCCCACGGCGGGCGGCAGCGGGGGGATGCCCGGGTGGGACGCGAGGTCCAGCAGTGGCAGGGCGAAGCGGGCCGTCGAGGTGCGCACGGCCAGGCGCGATCCCTCCACGACGAGTCTGACCTGCGGGTCTTCCAGGCTGCGGAGGGTCTCGGCGAGCGGACGGGCCGGGACGACCACGGCGCCATCGGTGTGCACGGTCGCGGCACGGGTCAGGCGGACGGCGTGTTCGCGGTCGCTGCCCGCCAGCTCGACGCCGCCGCCGGACGCGCGCAGCACCAAACCGGCCAGCACCGGGTCGTAGACCCTGGTCGGCAGGAGGCGGGCGACATCGGCGGCGGCGGAGGCCAGGTCGGCGGTGGTGGCGGTCAGGTCCATGCGGTGAAGCTAGACCCGACCACCGACAATTCCGGCCCCGGTGATGGGGAGACGGGGAGACGAAGGCCTGGGGAGGCCGGCGGACGGTTGGGGGTGCGTCGGCGGGGGACCCGGGCGATCGGCGGGAGGCTGTGGCCGGTGCGTCGGCGGGGGACGCGGGCGGTCAGCGCGAGACCAGGGCCAGTTCGTCCTGGCGCAGCGGCACGCCGGCGGCCACCGTGCTGCGGAAGATCCACACCAAAGCCGCGATCACCAGACCGGCGCCCGCCGCCGCGACGAACGCCACGCCGGTGCCGTAGACCTCGACCAACTGACCGCTCGCCGACTGGCCGATCGCCAACCCGACCGTCACCGCCGTCACCACCCAGCCGAACGCCTCGGTGGCCGTCCCGGCGGGCGCGACCTGCTCGATCGCCGCCGAGTGGGTGGTGGCCTGCGGCGTGATCAGGGTGCCGACCACGAACAGCGCCGCACCCAGGCCGATCAACGTCGTCGGCACGGCGAGCAGCAGCGACAGCAGCGCGAACCCGCCGAGCAGCACCGGCAGCCGCAGGTGCATCGCCCGCGGGAACGGCTTCATCGAGTACAGGATGCCGAACAGCACCGAGCTCACCGACCACAGGCTGAGCAGCAGCCCGCCCATGCCGACGTGACCGGCCTGCGCCGCGGCCGCGGGCACGGCCACCTCGATGAACCCGATCGTCACGCCGAAGCCCAACGCCGCCAACGCGACCGTGCGCATGCCGGGTGAGGCCAGCGCGCCGAGCAGGTTCCGGCTCATCGGCGCCGGACGGACACCGCGCACCGTCGGGTTCAACGCGAACCACAGCGCGCCGACCGCCATCGACGCCGCGCCGATCACCACGCCGGTCCCCGCCCACGGCGCCGTGACCAGCAGCCCGGCGAGACCGGGACCCAGGATGAAGAAAACCTCCATGCTGATCGCCTCGTAGGCGTACCCGGCCAGCCGCGTGGGCCCGGCCGGCAGCACGTGCGACCACAGGGCGCGGGACGCGGAGCCGACCATCGGCTCGGTGATCCCCACCAGGAACGCCACCGGCACCAGCACGGCCAACGTGGCGCCGGCCTCGACCGCGCCGATCGCCAACGCCACGAACACCGCGAACAGCGACACGGCGCCGAGCAGCGGGCGGGTCGGCCCGTGCCGGTCCATCAACCTGCCCTGCACGATCGACCCGACCGCGACACCCACCAACGACGACGCCGACACCAGACCGGCTGCGGCGAACGAGCCGGTCTCGCGCTGCACGTAGAGCAGCAGCGACAGACCGACCATCGCGATCGGCAGGCGGGCGAGCAGGGACGCGACCACGGGGCCGCGCATTCCCGGGGTGGTGAGGGCAGCTCGGTAGTCGGAGAGGCGGGCAGAGTGGGACATGTGTACCAGTATGCCCGCACTGGTACGCCCGTACCAGTCATCGCGCGGTGTGATCCATCACCTGGTCATCGCGGGTGCGCCGGATGGTCTTGAACCGTCCATCGGCTGGGAGTGGGTTGCAGTTCGGTTACAACAATGGGATGACCGGGTGAAACCACCCGGAGAAACCGCTGAACAGAGGGTCCTTGAGGGTGAACGGGCTTGAGTTGCGGGGGAGGTGGCATGCGATCGTGGAAGCAGCCACCACCAAATCACCGCCAAGCTGCCGTCGTGCCGTTTCGACTGCGGTAGCAGCGGGTAACCAAGCCTCCTTCCGGCGCCACGAGGGTCGGGGCCTGCGGGTGCCGGAGGTGTGGAAGGCGCGGTCTGTCGGGGGATGGGCCGTGCGGCAACAAGACCGGTGCGCCGCGTCGGGGGCGGCGCCCGGTCTTGTTGTTCTCTCCGGTGCTGTTCAGCGGGCGCGGCGGGCCAGGCGCTCCGGGTCCAGGATCAGCACGCTCTTGCCTTCCAGCCGCAGCCAACCGCGGTGGGCGAAGTCGGCCAGGGCCTTGTTCACCGTCTCGCGCGAGGCGCCCACGAACTGGGCGATCTCCTCCTGCGTCAGGTCGTGGGTGACCCGCAGCAGTCCGGCCTCCTGGCTGCCGAAGCGCTGCGCGAGCTGCAGCAACGCCTTGGCGACCCGGCCGGGCACGTCGGTGAAGATCAGGTCGGCCAGCATGGAGTTCGTCCGGCGCAGCCTGCGGGCCAGGGCCCTCAGCAACTGCTCGGCGATCTCCGGCCGGTTGGTGATCCACTGCCGCAGCGCTGGGCGGTCCATGCTGACCGCGCGCACTTCGGTCACCGTGGTCGCGGTGGACGTGCGCGGACCCGGGTCGAAGATCGACAGCTCGCCGAACATGTCGGACGGTCCGAAGATCCCCAAGAGGTTCTCCCGGCCGTCCGGCGACTTGCGGCCGATCTTCACCTTGCCGGACTGGATGATGTAGAGCCGGTCTCCCGGCTCGCCTTCCGCGAAGATCACGTGGCCACGCGGGAATTCAACAGACTCCAGGGTCTGCGCCAGCGCCTCCGCTGCGGCCTGTTCAACCCCCTGGAAAATGCCCGCGCGGGCCAGGGTCTCGTCCACCTCGTCCCTCCTGTCGAGACGCGGCGGCATGGTTGAGCGCGTTCCGCCTTCTGGCGGATCAGCGCCTGCCGCCGATCACTGAGTGCAGTCTAAGGGCTGTGGTCGGGATCGCCTTTCGGCGCGCCGCCCATCGCAGCCCGGACAGCCCGATAAGGCCCGCGGGGGGTTGACCCCGTGGGCCTCGCCGGTCCTTCCCGCTTAGCGGCGGGTGCGCCGCTGACGCAGGTTCCTGGCACGACCGCCCAGCCTGCGCAGCCGGAACAGCTCCAGCGCGCGGCCGATGCCGTGCCCGTAGAGCGCCCTGACCTCGTCGGGGCGCGCCGACTCCAGGAACTCCTCGACCTCGTCCTCCTGCACGGCGACGTGCCGCAGACGAGCTTCGACGCGCTCCATGAAGAGCGCGAAGAACATGATCACGATCGGAACGGCGATGACGAACCAGGCAGTCATGATGGCTCCGATCCTTGCGCATCCGGTTCGGCGCGCGGTCAAGGGGGGTCATTCCGGCGTGTCGGTTCGAGGTCCTTCAGACGTTCAAAGGACGTGTGCGGTCGGCCGATGGTTGCCTGCCCACGATCGTCGCGCGTCAAACCGGACGCCGCCCGCCGGCCCGTATCCCCCGTGAGGGTGGGTCTTCCCGGGAACCACGCCGGAACCCCGGGAGACCCGGCGGGGCTCCGCCGACGACCGAGCCGCCGTGCGCACGGCGCCGGCCAGTAATCTCGTCCGCATGGCGAAGAGCGCGGTGAAGCAGCCGGAGACGCGGCTGGGGCTGGTCCGCCGGGCGCGTCGCATGGTGCGGGTCCTCGGTGAGGGTTACCCCGACGCGCACTGCGAGTTGGACTTCACCGAACCGCTGGAACTGCTGGTGGCCGTGGTGCTCTCGGCGCAGACGACGGACGTGCGCGTGAACCTGGTCACGCCCGCGCTGTTCAAGCGGTACCGGACGGCGGCCGACTACGCCTCCGCCGACCGCGCCGAGCTCGAGGAGCTGATCAAGCCGACCGGGTTCTACCGCAACAAGGCGACGTCGCTGATCGGCCTCGGTTCGGCGCTCGTGGAGCGGTTCGGCGGCGAGGTGCCCGGCCGGCTCCAGGACCTGGTGACGTTGCCCGGCGTCGGCCGCAAGACCGCGAACGTGGTGCTGGGCGACGCGTTCGGTGTGCCCGGGATCACGGTCGACACGCACTTCGGCCGGCTCGTCCGCCGCTGGGGCTGGACCCGGGAGGAGGACCCGGTCAAGGTCGAGCACGCGATCGGCGCGCTGGTCGAGCGCAAGGAGTGGACCTTGCTCTCGCACCGCACGATCTTCCACGGCCGCCGCGTCTGCCACGCCCGGACCCCCGCGTGCGGCGCGTGCCTGCTGGCGCCGCAGTGCCCGTCCTACGGCATCGGCCAGGTCGACCCGGTCAAGGCGCAGAAGCTGGTCAAGGGCGAGGAAGCGCCGCACCTGATCGAACTCGCCGAACGCGTGCGTGCGGGGGAGAAGCTGGCGTGAGCTCGGCAGCGCGGTGGGCCGCCGTCGTCCTGGTGCTGGCGGTGGCGGGCGTGGTCGCGCTGTGGCCCCGCTCACCGGACCCGGTCGACCAGGCCGCGATCCCGACCCGGACCGAGCGGACGACGGACCTGGACGCGGCGCGCGCCCAGGCCGCGCTCCGGCCGTGCCCGCAAGGCCCGGCGGACGCTCAAGGGCCCGGGGTCCTGCGAGGTGTGACGGTCACGTGCCTGGGCGACGGACGGCCGGTCGACGTGGCGTCCACCGTGACGGGCCGGACTGTGGTGAACTTCTGGGCCACCTGGTGCGTTCCCTGTCAGGAGGAGCTCAAGGTCCTCGACGCCTACGCGCGGGAGCCCGGCGCGGCGGCGGTGGTCGCGGTCCTGGTGGAGAGCAAGGAGGCTGACGGTCTGGAGCTGTTGGCGAAACTCGGCGTGCACCTGCCGTCGGTGGTCGACCCGCCCGACGCGGTGCGCAAGGCCGCCCGCGTGCCGCGGACGTTGCCGATGAACTACGTCGTCGGCGCGGACGGCTCGCTGACCCAGGTCACCGATCCCGTCACCTTCACGTCGGTCGAGCAGGTGCGCGAGGTGGTCGGATGACGGCCCTGGTCGACCCGGACGACGTGCCCGAGTGGATGGGCGGGCTGGTCAAGGCGACCGCCGAGATCGACGCCCGCGCGTTCACCCGGATCAAGCCGCCGCCCGACGGCACCGGACGTCCCGCCGCCGTGCTCATGCTGTTCGGCGAGGGTCCGGGCGGTCCCGACGTGCTGCTGCTGCGGCGTGCCGACACGCTCGGCTCGCACCCCGGGCAGGTCGCGTTCCCCGGCGGCGCGGCCGACCCGACCGACGACGGCCCGGTGGACACGGCGCTGCGCGAGGCGTTCGAGGAGACCGGCGTGCTGCGCGAGGGCGTGCGGCCGGTGGCGACGTTGCCGCAGTTGTACGTGCCGGTGTCCGGGTTCGTCGTCACGCCGGTGCTGGCGCACTGGGACGAGCCGTCGCCGGTCGCGCCCGTCGACCCGGCCGAGACCGCGGCCGTGGCGCGGGTGCCGATCGCGCACCTGGCGGACCCGGCGAACCGGTTCCGGGTGAGCCACCCGTCCGGGTACATCGGTCCGGCGTTCGCCGCGCCCGGCATGCTGGTGTGGGGCTTCACCGCCGGCCTGCTCGACGGCCTGCTCGCACTGGGCGGGTGGGAACGGCCGTGGGACCGCGCGGACGTGCGCGATCTCGACCTGGCCCTGCGCGCGGTGGAGGTCTCGTGAACTGGGTCGACCTGCTCGTGCTGGCGCTGGCCGCCTTCGCCGCGGTCTCCGGCGCGCGGCAGGGCATGGTCGTGGCGCTGCCCGCGTTCGTCGGGGTGCTGATCGGCCTGGTGCTGGGCACGCAGCTCGCGCCGCTGGTCGTCTCCCGGGTCGACAGCGTGGTGACCAAGGTCGTGTTCGCGGTCGGCATCGTGGTGCTGCTGGTGGCGTTGGGCGAGACGCTGGGCGTCTACATCGGCCGCAGCATCAAGTCGAAGGTCAACTCCACCCCGTTGCGCGGCGTGGACAACGCGCTGGGCGCGATCGTGCAGGGTGCGGTGGTGTTCGTGGTGGCGTGGATGATCGCGCTGCCGCTGACCATGGTCGCGGGCCTGCCGTCGTTGGTGAAGTCGCTCAACCAGTCGGTGATCCTGTCCACGGTCGACGACACCATGCCGCAGGCCGCGCGCACGTTGGCCGACGACCTGCAGAACCTGTTCGACGTGTCCGGTTTCCCGGCCGCGATGGACCCGTTCGACCGGACGCCGTTGCGGGAGGTGGGTCCGCCGGACCCGGCGCTGGGCGCGAACCCGATCGTGCGGAAGCTGGAGCCCAGCGTGCTGAAGGTGCGCGGGCGCGCGCCGTCGTGCTCGCGGGCGTTGGAGGGGACGGGTTTCGTCATCTCGCCGGAGCGGGTCATGACGAACGCGCACGTGGTCGCGGGCACGACGGACGTGACCGTCGAGGTCGGCATCGGCGAGTTCGACGCCACCGTCGTGCACTACGACGCGCAGACCGACATCGCGATCCTGGCGGTGCCGGACTTGGAGGCGACGCCGCTGCCGTTCCGCACCGACGAGATCGCGCCGGGCGAGGACGGGATCGTGCTCGGCTACCCGCTGGACGGGCCGTACACGGCGTCCGAGGCGCGGGTGCGCGAGCGGATCAGGATGCTGCGCGGGCCGGACATCTACGACGCGCAGACCGTGACGCGGGACGTGTACACGGTGCGGGCGACGGTGCGCAGCGGCAACTCCGGCGGGCCGTTGGTCGACCCGCAGGGCCGGGTGATGGGCGTGGTGTTCGGCGCGGCCGTGGACGACCAGGAGACCGGGTTCGTGCTGACGGCGGACGAGGTCGCGGAGGAAGTGGCGAAGGCGCCGACGATGGTGCGCCGGGTGTCCACGCAGACCTGCGCGTCGTGACTAGACCTTCGCGAGGAAGTCGGTGATGTGCCGGCTGGTGGTGTCCGGCGCCTCCTGGTGCGGGAAGTGGCCCACGTCCGGCAGCACGGCGTACGCGGAGCGGCCGCCCGTCCACAGCCCCGAGTCGGCCGCGGTCTGCTCCAGCACCACCGGGTCGAGCGCGCCGTGCAGCTGGAGGACGGGCACGTCCAGCCTGCGGTCCACCGCCTCGGCGAAGCGGCGGCCGTCGCTGCGCAGCTGGGACCGCACGGCCCAGCGGTGGTACTCCATGGAGCTGTGCGCGACGCCGGGCACCAGGACCGCCTCGCGGTTGCGGCGCGCCACCTCGTCGAACTCGGGCGACACCCTCCACTTCGGACCGCCCCACGCGCCGAGCATCCCGGCGACGGCCGCACCGCGGTCCCTGGTCAGCCACCGCTCCGGGTAGACCGGGAGCTGGAAGCGGAACAGGTGCGCGCTCGCCCGGCCCTGGCGGCGCGGGTGGCGGCGGATCGCGCGGCGCAGCGCCAGCGGGTGCGGCGCGGACACGGCCGTCACCGAGTAGACCAGCCGGGAGTGCATGGCGGCGACCGTCCACGCCAGCATGCCGCCCCACGCGTGGCCGACGAGGTGCGCCCGCGGTTCGCCGAGCGCCTTCACCAGGCCCGCGACGTCACCGGCGAGCGTGAACCCGTCGTAGCCGCGCGGTGGTTTGTCGGAGTCGCCGTAGCCGCGCAGGTCGACGGCCACGGCGCGGTAGCCCGCCTCGGCGATCGAGACGAGCTGGTGCCGCCACGTCCACCAGAACTCCGGGAAACCGTGCAGCAGCAGCACGAGCGGGCCCTCGCCCAGCTCGGCGACGTGCAGGCGGATGCCGTTCGCGGACACGTCGCGGTGCGTCCACGGGCCGGGCACCCGAGCGGTCGACGGGTCCGGCGGCAGCCGCACGGCGCGGCTCAGCGGCCCTCGCCGCGGTGCCGGAGTGCCGCGACGGTGTCCTTGGCCGAGTCGATGGTCCGCTGCGGCGCCCGCAGCTTCTTCACCTTCCGGTACCCCAGCAGCGCGAACAGCACCGCGGTGACGAGCATCAGCCCGAACACGATGAGGAACGCCGACCAGCGCGGCAGCCACACGTCCAGCAGCTCGGCGCCGAAGAAGAAGAGGAAGAACGAGCTGAACAGCAGCACCGTCAGCGCGATGATGAAGTAGACGCTGCCCTTGAGGCCCTTCTTGACCTCGCCCGCGACCTCGGACTTGGCGAGCTCGACCTCCGCCCTGACCAACGTGGACAGGTGGGCCGTGGCGTCGCGCACCAGGCCGCCGATGGACGTTTCCTCCGCGATCTTCACCGCGCTCTCCGCGGTCAACGGGATCGACGGAACAGGTGGCAGGCCGCTGCCGTTGGTGTTCTCCCGAGCGCTGGTCACCGGCTCATCGTGCCATGCACGCGGGACCGAGGCCGCCCGACCGGCTGAACGACTGCGGTTTACTCGTCGTCGTACTCGTCCTCGTCGGCGCGCTGGTGCACCCGGCTGCGCCGGACCAACAGGACCGCCGCGAGCAACGACGCCGTCAACGACGCCAGCAGCACCGCCGCCTTGGCCTGCTCGGCCGCCGGGCCCTCCAGCGCCAGGTCCGCGATCAACAGGCTCACGGTGAACCCGACCCCGCCGAGCATGGCCACCGCGACGATGTCCCGCGGTCCCGCGCCGCTCGGCCACCGGGCGGCCTTGAACAGCACCGCCAACGCCGACGCGCCGACGATGCCGACCACCTTGCCCACCACCAGGCCGAGCATGACGCCCCACGCCAGCGGGCTGGCGAACAACGAGCCCAACGCCTCGCCGTTCACCGGCACGCCGGCCGCGAACAGCGCGAACAGCGGCACCGCCACGGCCGCCGACCACGGCTGCAACCGGTGCTCCAGCCGCAGCGCCGGCGCCTCGTGCTCGTAGCGGTCCTTGCGCACGCGGGTCAGCAGGGCCAGCGCGACGCCCGCGATGGTGGCGTGCACGCCCGCCGCGTGCACGGCGACCCACGTGCCCACCGCGATCGGGACGTACAGCCACGGCGTCGTCACCCGCTTGTGCTGCAGGAACGCGTACAGCGCCAGCAGCGCGACCGCGGTCGCCGCCGCGACCAGGTTGAACGACGCGGTGAACAGCACCGCGATGAGGATGATCGCGCCGAGGTCGTCCACCACGGCCAGGCTGAGCAGGAACAGCCGCAGGCCGTTCGGCAGGCCGGACGCGGTGATCGCCAGCACGCCGAGCGCGAACGCGATGTCCGTGGCCACCGGGATCGCCCACGCCCGTTCGACGCCGGGCTCACCCCAGCCGACGCCCAGCGCGATCAACGCGGGCACGACCATGCCGCCGATGGCGGCCACCACGGGCAGGATCGCCGACTTGAAGTCGTTCAACTCGCCGATCACGAGCTCGCGCTTGAGCTCGAGCCCGGCGACGAAGAAGAAGATCGCGAGCAGGCCGTCCTTGGCCCAGTCGCCGACGCTCAGGCTCAGGTGCAGCGACTCGGGTCCGAGGTGGAAGTCCCGCAACGCCGTGTAGGAACCGGAGATCGGCGTGTTCGCCCAGATCAGCGCCACGGCGGTGGCGGCGAGGAGGATCATGCCGCCGACGGTCTCCGTGCGCAGGTAGCGCGCGAACTCGACGGCGGTGGGGCGAATGCGGTTCAAGATCGACTCCGGTGGTTCGGCAACGACTCATCCTCGTGCCGACCAGGCTTCCCGGCTCACCGGGACCGACCCTAACCCACGGAGGGGCCCGCCGACGAACCGGCGGACCCCTCCTGTGCTGGACCTCAGTGCTCGGTCCTGCCCTGCTCAGTCCTCCTGGGCGCCCGACTTCAGACCGCTGGAGATCAGGTCCATCACCGACGAGTCCGCGAGCGTGGTCACGTCGCCGACCTGCCGGTTCTCCGCCACGTCGCGCAGCAGGCGGCGCATGATCTTGCCCGAGCGGGTCTTCGGCAGCTCCGGCACGACCATGATCTGCCGCGGCTTCGCGATCGGGCCGATCTCCTTGGCCACGTGGTCGCGCAGCGCCTTGATCGCCTCGGCGCCGTCGGAGCCCTCGGCCACGCCGCCGCGCAGGATCACGAACGCCACGATGCCCTGGCCCGTGGTCGGGTCGGTCGCGCCGACCACCGCCGCCTCGGCCACCGTCGGGTGCGAGACCAGCGCGGACTCGACCTCGGTGGTGGAGATGCGGTGCCCGGACACGTTCATCACGTCGTCCACCCGGCCCAGCAGCCAGATGTCGCCGTCGTCGTCGTACTTCGCGCCGTCGCCGGCGAAGTAGAAGCCCTGCTCGGCGAACCGCGACCAGTACGTGTCGCGGTAGCGCTCCTCGTCGCCCCAGATGCCGCGCAGCATGCCCGGCCACGGCTGGTCGAGCACCAGGTAGCCGCCGCCACCGTGCGGCACCTCGTTGCCCTGGTCGTCGACGACCTTCGCGCCGATGCCGGGCAGCGGGCGCTGCGCCGAACCGGGCTTGGCGGACGTCGCGCCGGGCAGCGGCGAGATCATGATCGCGCCGGTCTCGGTCTGCCACCAGGTGTCCACGACGGGCGTCTTCCCCGCGCCGATGGTCTCCCGGTACCAGATCCACGCCTCGGGGTTGATCGGCTCGCCGACGCTGCCCAGCACGCGGAGGCTGGACAGGTCGTACTCGGCGGGGATGTCGGCGCCCCACTTCATGAACGTGCGGATCAGCGTCGGCGCGGTGTAGTAGATCGACACGCCGTACTTCTGCACGATCTCCCAGTGGCGGCCCTCGTGCGGGGTGTTGGGCGTGCCCTCGTAGACGACCTGCGTGACGCGGTTGGACAGCGGGCCGTACACGATGTAGCTGTGCCCGGTGACCCAGCCGATGTCGGCGGTGCACCAGTAGACGTCGGTGTCCGGCTTGAGGTCGAACACGTTGTAGTGCGTGTACGACGCCTGGGTCAGGTAGCCGCCGGAGGTGTGCAGGATGCCCTTGGGGCGGCCCGTGGTGCCCGACGTGTAGAGGATGAACAGCGGGTGCTCGGAGTCGAACGCCTCCGGCGTGTGCTGGTCGGACTGGCGGTCGACGACGTCGTGCCACCAGACGTCGCGGCCCTCGGTCCACTCGACGTCGGAGTTCGTGCGCTTGACCACCAGGACGTGCTCGACGCTCGCGGCCTTGGCCACGGCCTCGTCCACGGCGGGCTTGAGCGCCGCCGGGTTGCCGCGCCGGTACTGGCCGTCGGTGGTGATCACCAGCTTGGCCTGCGAGTCCTCGATGCGGGTGCGCAGCGCCTCGGCGGAGAAGCCGCCGAACACCACGCTGTGCATCGCGCCGAGCCGTGCGCAGGCGAGCATGGCGAAGATCGCTTCGGGCACCATCGGCATGTAGATGGCGACCCGGTCCTCCGCGCCCACGCCCAGCTCGACCAGCGCGTTGGCGGCCTTGGAGACCTCGCGCTGCAGGTCGGCGTAGGTGATGGCGCGGCTGTCGCCGGGCTCGCCCTCCCAGTGGATGGCGACCTGGTCGCCGTGGCCGGACTCGACGTGCCGGTCGACGCAGTTGTAGGCGACGTTGAGCTTGCCGCCGACGAACCACTTCGCGAACGGCGCGTTCGACCAGTCGAGGACGCGGTCCCACTTCGTGTCCCAGGACAGCCGCTCGGCCTGCTTCGCCCAGAACGCCTCGCGGTCGGCGTCCGCCTCCTCGTACAGCGCGGAGGTGGCGTTGGCCTGCGCGGCGAAGTCCTCGCTCGGCGGGAACGTCCTGGTCTCCGTCGACAGGTTGTCCAGGGCGACTTGCGGCTCTGTCATGGCGGGCGGACCTCCTGAATCCGTGGGGTGCGCACTGACCGTAGTGCGATTCAGCTCACTGCGCACCCAAAAGGTTCAGACCAATTGTGGCCGATTCGAAACGCGTGGGTAACTGTGTAACCCGTGGCAGGCCCGGTGACCACCGCGATTCCGCCGAACGACACCTGGGTTGCGACCAGCGGCACGTCTCGTGACCCACGTCACGTCGTGAGCCTGGCCTTCAGGGCCGGCCACTCGTCCGAGGTCATCGAGTACACGACCGTGTCGCGCAGGGTGCCGTCCGGCCTGATGCGGTGCACGCGGAGGACGCCCTCGCGGGTCGCGCCGAGGCGTTCGATGGCCCTCTGCGAGCGCTCGTTGCGCAGGTCGGTGTGCCAGCCGACGCGAAGCGCGCCCAGGTCCTCGAAGGCGCGGCGCAGGAGCAGGAACTTGGCGTTCGTGTTGAGGGCGGTGCGCTGCCAGCGCGTGCCGATCCACGTGTGGCCGATGTAGAGGCCGCGGTTCTTCGGGTCGATCTCGTAGTACGACGTGGTGCCGGCGACCTCGTTCGTCCGCGGGTCGATCTGCGCCCAGACCAGTCGGGTGGGGTCGGCGAGGCTGCGCTCGACGTAGGCGCGGGTGTCCTCGACCGTCGTCGGCTGGGGCGTGCTGAGCCACGTCCAGACGTCGGGGTCCTTGCCCGCCTCGTGCAGGCCCTCGGCGTGGTCGGGGCTGAGCGGTTCGAGGCGGACGTGGCGGCCGGTGAGGACGGGGCGGTCGTACCAGTTCATGGCGTGGACGCTAGGTCGGCTAGTGGCTACTTGGAATATCCATTTCGGCTTGTTGTGAAGGGCCACTTACCGGCGGGTAGTGTGCTCCGGCGTGACCGATCCGCTTGCTCCGCTGCTGGACCTGCCCGGTGTGGCCGACGCCGTCGCCGGTGCTCGTGACGCCGTGTTCCAGGTGCACCGGCACCGGGTGAACCTGCGCGGGTGGGCGACCACCGCGGCCGAGGCGTCCGTGCGCGCCGCCCGTGCGTCGGCGGCGTTGGACGGCGGGCCGACCGCCATCCCGTCGGACGGGTCGGTGTCGGACCCCGTGCTGGCGGGTGCGCTGCGGGTGGCCGAGTCGCTGGGCGTGGTGCTGCCGACGTGGCAGCGGGCGCCGTTGCAGGCGTTGGCGCGGTTGCACGTGCTGGCGGGGGCGGACCTGGGCGGTGAGCTGGGACGTCCCCGTGCGGCGGCGGGCGTCTCGGAACGCCTCGGGCTGCTGTCGCAGCTCGTCACCGGCGGCACGTCCGCGCCCGGTCCGCTGCTGGTGGCCGTGGTGCACGGTGAGCTGATGTCGCTGGCGCCGTTCGACACGGCGAACGGCGTGGTGGCGCGTGCGGCGTCCCGGCTGGCGTCGATCGCCACGGGCCTGGACCCGAAGTCGCTGGGCGTGCCGGAGGTCTTCTGCCTGCGCCGGCAGAACGACTACGCCTCCGCCCTGCACGGCTACTCGACCGGCGATCCGGACGGCATCACCCGCTGGCTGCTGTTCTGGTGCGAAGCCCTGACCGCCGGCGCCCGCGAAGCGCGGAGCATCGCGGACGCCGCCTCCGCTTAGGCCGGTGCGTCCGGGCAAGGAAAAACCCGGCCCACGAGGGACCGGGCGGGTATGGATCCAGGCTATCCGGTCCCCGTCGGCTTATCAAACGCCGCTGCCGCCGAAAGCGGACGTCACCAGCCCGGTGGCCGGGTGTAGCGGCCGGCCGGGTCCGGGAGCTGGTGGCCGGTGTAATCGCCGCTGTTCAGGGTTCGCCACCAGTGGTTCCCACTGCCCAACCCAGTGCCCGCGTTCATGGACAGGGCACCCGCGGTGTAGCCGCCGCCGGGGTTGACCAGACCTACGGGCACGCGGTTCCACGCCTCGTGGACGGGCATCCGGAGATCGCTGTCGTTGCTGATCACGATGACCGCGTCCACCACGGACGTGAGAACGTCGACCAGGAGGTGTGCGGCGACGTTGACGTCCGAGCCCTTCTCCTCGAACGTCGCCACCGAGGCCATGAACACCGCGTCGGTCACCGGTGCGCCACGTCCTGGACCATGATCGGCCAGGTTGGTGCAACCAGGACGGGGTGGTGCCTGCTCTTCCCGCCACCGCCCTTCTCCACGGCCAACGGCCTCTTGACGACCTTGCTGATGTAGTTGCCGTACTCGATGTGGTCCACGCTGCCTGCGGCGAGCAGAGCCTTGAGGTAGACGTCCTGGTCCTGGGATCCCGACGCGTTGTGCGCGGCGCTGATGCGAGCGGTGCAGTACACGATCCGTTCGAGCGAGGCTGACGGCCAGTCGACCGCCTTCTCCGCCAACAAGGTCTCGACCAGCGCCCGGACGTCCAACCAACGCCAACCGGCTGTACCCCGACCACAGTGCTTACGCCCGCCGTAATACAGGTTGTAACCGTCCACGTACACACCGACACGCATCCGCCGATGCTAGGGGAGGACTGCGTGCTCGATATCGGCACGTGTCCGGCTGCCGAACCCGCGGGTCAGAGCAGTTCTTTCAGGGTGGCCGCGGCGCGGTCGGCGTCGGTGAAGGTGTTGTAGAGCGGGGCGAAGCCGAAGCGCAGCAGGTCTGGCGGGCGGTGGTCGCCGATGACCTGGCGCTCGACCAGCTCGCCCATGATCCGCTCGGCCTCGGGGTGGCGCAGGCTGATCTGGTGGCCGCGCCAGTCGTCGGCCGGCGTGATCACCTCGATGCCCGGCAGGTCTTCGACCAGCGACCGGAAGTGCGCGGTCAGGGCCAGGCCCTTGGCGCGGACGTCACGCAGGTCCACGTGGTCCCACACGTCCAGCGCGGCGTCCAGGGCGAGCATCGAGATGATGTCCGGCGTGCCCACGCGCGCCCGGGAGACGCCCGGGTCCGGCGTGTACTCCGGCGACATCGCGAACGGCACCTCGTGGCCCGTCCACCCCGTCAACGGCTGCTCGAACGTCGCCTGCGCGTGCTTCGGCACGTAGAGGAACGCGGGCGAGCCCGGCCCGCCGTTGAGGAACTTGTACGTGCACCCCACGGCCAGGTCGACGTCCAACGCGTCCAGCTCGATCGGCAGCACGCCCGCGCTGTGGCACAGGTCCCACACGACCTTCGCGCCCACCGCGTGCGCCTGCTCGGTCAGCTTCGCCATGTCCAGCAGCCGACCCGTGCGGTAGTCGACGTGGTTGAGCAGCACGACCGCCGTCGTGTCCCGCAGGTCCAGCTCCTCCGGCGGCGCCGGCCGCAACGCCAAGCCGGTCAGCTCCGCCACCGACCGGGCGATGTACCCGTCGGTCGGGAACGTCCCCGCGTCCACCACGATCTCCATGCGGTCGGTGTTGCGCACCGCCGCCATCAGCGCCTTGAACAGGTTCACGCTGGTCGAGTCGGCCACGACGACCTGCCCGGGCTTGGCCCCGACCAGCCGGCCGACGCGGTTGCCGACCCGCTCCGGCGCCTCCCACCAGCCCTCGGACCAACTGCGGATCAGCCGCCGACCCCACTGCTCGCGCACGACCTCCTGCACGCGTTCGGCGACGGCCTTCGGCGGTGCGCCCAGGGAGTTCCCGTCCAGGTACACCACGTCGTCGTCGAGGTCGAACAAGTCGCGGATGTGCGCCAACCGGTCGTTCATACGTAGCTCCTGGCCGTCCACAGTTCGGGGAACACGGAGCGTTGCGTGCGCTTCTCCAACCACGCAACCCCCGCGGAACCGCCGGTGCCGGTTTTCGCGCCCATCGAACGTCGGGTGGCCAGCAGGTGGTCGTAGCGCCAGCGGGCGAACTCCTCGGCGATGTCGGTCAACGCCTCGCCGAGTTCGAGCAGGTCACGCGACCCGCCGCGGTAGATGTCCGCCCACACGGCCTCCACCTGGGCGTTCGGCTCGTACGGCCCGCTGACGTCACGCTCCAGCACCTCCGCCGGGATCGGCAGCCCCTGGCGGCTCAGGGCGGCGAGCACGTCGTCGTACAGGCTCGGCTCGTGCAGCAGACGTTCGAGCGCGTCGTGCTGCTGCGGCACGGCCCGGTGCGGCACGAGCATCGACCGCGACTTCTCGCCGAGCAGGAACTCCACCTCGCGGTACCGGCCCGACTGGAAGCCGGAGCCCTCGCCGAGGGCGTCGCGGAAGGAGTTGAACTCGGCGGGCGTCATCCGGGCGATCGGCCGCCACGCCGCGTTGAGCGCCTGCATGTGCAGGTCGCTGCGGCGCAGCGTGCGGACCGCCGCACGCAGGTCGTCGGCGCGCAGTTCGGACTTGGCCTGCCGCCACTCGAAGCACAGCAGGCCGAAGTACAGCTCCATGACCTGCGTGATCACCAGGAACGACATCTCACGCGGGTCCTTGGACCACTGCTGCTGCAGCGAGTGCAGCACGGAGGCGTGCACGTAGTCCTCGTAGGGCGTCGTGCCGCCGAAGTCGAGTTTGGGTGAGACGGGGCAAGTCATGCCTTCCATCATGACCGCGCGTTCGGGGTAGTTGAATGGGTGACGAACAGTGTTGCAGCGGAAAGTTCTTACGAACGGAAGGCGTTCGCCGGAGTAGCTTTGCGGTTGTGAGCATCGAGCTGGACGGCGTGGACTGGGCCCTGCTGGAGGCCCTGCAGGAGGACGCGCGGCTGTCGTACAACGAGCTGGCACGGCGCGTGCACGTGTCGCCCCCGACGGTCGCGCAACGCGTGCGGCGGCTGGAGAACGCGGGCGTCATCACGGGGTACCGCGCGACCGTCGACCCGACGGCGGTGGGACGGTCGGTGGTCGCCCTGGTGCGGATGAAGTGCTACGGACCCCGGTGCATCACGGTGCACCCGGAGCTGCTCGACGACTGCCCCGAGGTGGTGGAGGTGGTGCGGCTGACCGGCGACATCTGCTCGGTGGTCAAGGTGGTGACCACGTCGATCAGCGAGTTGGAGCGGTTGCTGGTGCGGCTGGGCGGCTACGGCGAGACGTCCAGCGCGATGGTGCTGTCGACGCCTATCCCGTGGCGCCCGGTGCTAGCTGGCTGAGCGCCATCCGGACGTGCCCCTGGGTGCGTTCCAACGCCTCCGCAGCGCGCGCTGCGGGCACACCGGACAACAGGTGCACCAACGCGACCTTCAGGTCACCGCCCGAGTCGGCCAACGCCGTCGTGCACTCCTGCTCGCCCAGGCCCGTCGCCTCGCGCAGGATGCGCACCGTGCGGCCGCGCAGCTTGGCGTTGGTCGCGCGCATCGACACCATCAGGTTCGAGTACGTGCGGCCGAGCCGGACCATCACCGCGGTCGAGAACGACGTCAGCACCAGCTTCTGCGACGTGCCCGCCTTCATCCGGGTGGACCCCGCGATCGCCTCCGGGCCGGTGTCGACCGCGATCAGCACGTCCACGTCGACCGGGGCGGGCGCGGTCGGGTTGTTGGACACCAGCACGGTGTGCGCGCCGAGCGAGCGCGCCTCCTCCAGCGCGGCCATCACGAACGGCGTGCGGCCGGACGCCGTGACGCCGACGACCAGGTCGCCCGCCGCCGCGTGCTTGCGGATCTCGGCGGCGCCGTCGGACCCCTGGTCCTCGACGTCCTCCACGGCGTTGACCAGGGCGTCCCGGCCGCCCGCGTGGTGGGCGACGAACCAGTCCGGCGGCGCGTTGAACGTCGGCACCAGCTCGGCGGCGTCGAGCGTGGCCAGCCGGCCCGAGGTGCCCGCGCCGACGTAGTGCACGCGGCCACCGCCGCGCAGGGCGCCCACGGCGAGGTCCGCCGCCCGCGCCAGCTCGGGCAGCACGGCTGCCACGGCGTCGGGGACCAGGTGGTCCTCGCTGTTGATCAGGCGGAGCACGTCCAGCGTGGAGAGCCGGTCGATGTCCTGCGTCCGCGGGTTCCTGGCCTCGGTGGGTGAGTCCACGCGGACCGCGACACCGTCCGGGGGCGGGGTCATTTACCGGACTCCCGACGTCGCCTGCCGTCCGGTCGGGCGCCGAGGCGGTGCCCCGACACCGCGTCGTACGTCGCCTCGAGCGCCGACTTGGCGCTGTCCACGTGCCGTTGCGCGACACCGATGAACAGGCAGTCGATCACGGTGAGCTGGGCGATCCGGCTGGCCATCGCGCCCGAGCGGAACGTGGTCTCGCGCGCCGCCGTGGTCAGCACGTGGTCGGAGACCTCGCTGATCGGCGAGCGCGGGAAGTTCGTCAGCGCCACCGTGGTCGCGCCGTGCTCCTTGGCCACCCGCAGCGCCTCGACGGTCTCGGACGTGGAGCCGGTGTGCGAGATCCCGACCGCCACGTCGGCCTCGGTGAGCACGGCCGCCGACGTGAGCGCGATGTGCGTGTCGTTCCAGGCGAAGCAGGTACGCCCTATGCGGTGCAGCTTCTGCTGGAGGTCGAACGCGACGAACGCGCTCGCCCCGAACCCGTAGACGTCGACCCGGCCCGCGCCCGCGACCGCCGCGACCACCGCTTCGAGCGTCTCCACGTTCAGCTGCTCGGCCGTCTCCTCGACCGCGCGCGCGTCCGCGAACGCCACCTTGCCCACGACCTGGCGCATGTCGTCGCCGGGGCCGATGTCGCCGCCGAGGTCCCGGTCGGGGCGCATGGACGTGCGGGCCGTGTCGGCGGCCAGCGCTATGCGCAGCTCCGGGTACCCGCCGACGCCGATGGCCTTGCAGAACCGGGTCACCGTTGTCTCGCTGGTGCCCGCGGCCTCGGCGACCTCGGTGATGCTGCGGTGTGCGACGGTCGCCGGGTTGTCCAGCACGACCTTGGCGACCCGCTGCTCCGCCCGGGCCAGGCCGGGCAGGAGTGAACGGATCTTGACCAGAGGACTGGAGTCGGCGGTACTTTCGGTGGACACGTGGGAAACTTACTAACCGCTCAACGTACGGTCAACGCGGGGTGGGGGTAACTCACCCCAACCGTGACCCAATCTCACCGCTTGGCGGGATCGGGCGGACCGAATGTCACTAACGGTCCGCGGTCCGCCACCCTTCGAGGCTCATCGCCGCTGGTTCGCGCTCCGCGTCCAGCGCCACTCCCCGTTCGTCGGTGACGCGGACGGCGTCCACGTACACGCCGCGCCCGCCGTAGCCCGTGCCGCGCACGTACCGCCAGCGGAACTTCGTCGCCGACTCCGTGTCGACCTCGACCTTCTGCCAGCGCCGCTGCCCGTAACCGGCCAGCACCCGGACCTCGCGCCAGGCCGACCCGTCGTCGGTCGCCTCCACCACGACCTGGTCGCCCGGGTCGAGGTCGACGAACGCCCAGAACGACAGCTTCTGCCGCTCGGCGCGCCGCGGGAGGTCACGCGTGGTCAACGTGCCGCCCGCCGTCTCCGGCGTCCACGCCGTGCCGTGCCGCGGGCGCACCGCCAGGGCCTGCGCCAGGCCGTTGGCCGCCACGCGCCGGGCCGGGTTGATCGAGCCCCAGTTGCGGCTCGGGTGCACGCGGTTGGTCAGCAGGATCGCGATCGACCGCGACAACGGGTCCAGCACCAGCGTGGTGCCCGTGTAGCCGGTGTGCCCGGCGGCCCTCGGCGACGTCAGCGCGCCCATGTACCAGCGCTGGTCCAGTTCGAAGCCGAGGCCGTGCGAGTTGCCGGGGAAGGCCTGGTTGAAGTCGGTGAGCATCAGCTCGACGGTGTCCTCGCGCAGGATCCGGCCGCCCGCGTGCGCGCCGCCGTTGAGGATCGCCTGGCCGAGCACGGCCAGTTCGCGCGCCGTGGAGAACATGCCCGCGTGGCCCGCGACGCCGCCCAGCGACCAGGCGTTCTCGTCGTGCACGGTGCCGCGGATGATGCCCCGGCCCGCCTGGTACTCGGTGGCCGCGATCCGGTCCAGCTTGGCCGCCGGCGGGTTGTAGCCGGTGTCCACCAGGCCCAGCGGGCGCGTGATGTCGTCGTGGACGAGCTGGTCGAGCTTCTTGCCCGACCACTTCTCGACCAGCACGCCGAGCGTGATCAGGTTCAGGTCCGAGTACAGGTAGGTGGTGCCGGGGGTGCTGCGGGGCGTCGTGTCCATCACGGCCTTGAGCCGGGACGGGATGTCCGGGTACTGCGACCACAGCGGCAGCCACGCCACCAGGCCCGAGGTGTGGGTCAGCAGCTGCCGGACCGTGATCTTGTCCTTGCCGTTGACGCCGAACTCCGGCAGGTGGCTCGCGACCGGGTCGTCCAGGCCGAAGCGGCCCAGCTCGTGCTGGCGCATCACCACGATCGAGGTGAACAGCTTGGAGATCGAGGCCAGGTCGAAGATCGTGTCCTGGGCCATCGGCACCCGTTGCGACTCGGGCAGCTCGGTGCCGGCGGCGTCGGCGTAGCGGACCGCCCAGCCCGTCGGCTCGTGCGTGACGACCACGCCGTCGTGCGCGAACAGCGTGACGGCGCCCGCGAACAGCGGGTGGCCGGTCGCGTCCGGGACGGTGTAGCGCTCGATCTGCGCCAGGGCGGCGTCCAGCGGGGCCTGGTGGAGTCCCACGCGGTCCGGGGTACCCGTTCTCAGCACGGCGCTCGACCAGCCTTCGTGCGGCTGGTCGAAGCGGGCCTCACGGCCCTCGGCGTGCGCCGGCAGCGTGACGGACACGGCCATCGTGGTCGCGATCAGCAGGGCGGGGATGCGCATCGCTGTCTCCCTCTACCGGTAGCGCAGGTACGGCTGGCGGGTGCGGTCGAACGCGGCCAGTTCGTCGGCCCAGGCCCCGACCACCTCGTCGGTGCCCGCGCCCGCGTCGACCATGCGGCGCAGCCGGTCCGAGCCGCTGAGCTTGTCGATGTAGAGGTCCGGCCGCCACGCGAAGACCTGGGGGTAGCGGGCCTTCGCGGTGACGATCATGGCGACGGCGGTGCGCGGCGCGTCGAACCGGTGCGGGTCGGTGAGGTGCAGGACGACACCGCCGCAGAGCTTGTTGGCGAACTTGTTGAACGTGGGCGTGAAGTAGGTCTCGCGGAACCGGACGCCGGGCAGCCCCAGCGCGTTCAGGTCCTCGGCCCACCGCCAGTCCAGGCCCGGCGCGCCGATCGTCTCGAACGGGCGGGTGGTGCCGCGGCCCTCGGAGAACACGAGCCCTTCGAACAGGCACGTGCCGGGGTAGACCAGCGCGGTGTCGTGCGTGGGGACGTTCGGGCTCGGCGGGACCCACGGGATGCCGGAGTGCAGGTCGTCCCGCTTCCAGCCCTTGACGTCGACCACTTCGAGGCTGCTCACCCGGCCGCCGTCGGTCGGCAGGAACTCGCCGTCGAACAGCCGCGCCAGCTCGCCGATCGTCATGCCGTGCTGCTGGGCGATCGGCTTGCGGCCGACGAACGTGGCGTAGGCCGGGTCGAGCTGCGGGCCGCGGGCCGTGCCGCCGACCGGGTTGGGGCGGTCGAGCACGACGAACGCCACCCCGGTGGCGGCGGCGGCCTGCATGACGGCGTACATCGTCCAGATGTAGGTGTAGAAGCGCGCGCCGATGTCGGCGATGTCGAACACGAGCGTGTCGACGCCCGCCTTGGTGATCATCTCGGCGATCTTGGCGGTGCTCGCGCCGTAGGTGTCGTAGACCGGGATGCCGGTGCGCGGGTCGAGGTAGTTCCCCTCCGAGCCGCCTGCCTGCGCCGTGCCGCGGAAGCCGTGCTCGGGGCCGAACGCGGCGTGCGGCCTGAGCCCGGCGGCCACCATCGAGTCGACGATGTGGGTGTGGTCGCGCAGCACGCCGGTCGGGTTGGTGACCACGCCGACCTTGCGGCCCGCGAACCGCCGCCAGCCGTCCTCGGCCAGCTGCTCGGCGCCGGTCTTGATCAGCCGCGGCCGGTCGGGGTGCTCGGGGGCGCTGTCGAAGGCGCTGAGCGCCGGGACGGCGAGGGCGCCGGCGCCCGCGGCGAGGAAGTGCCTGCGGTCCATGTCACCACTCCATGCCGTGGCCGAAGGGGTACGGGGTCGGTCCGGGCACCGCGACCGGCAGCTTGCCGACCGGACCCACCTCACCGGTGATCACCCTGGCCAGCGCCTCCATCGACACCGCGCCGTAGGAGTAGGTCGCCAGCCAGGTCGGCGCGGCCGTGTGCGCCACGTCGTACGGGTTCTGCACGGCGACCGCGATCACGGGTTTGCCGGTGGCCAGGAGCCGCGTCAGCAGGGTCTGCTGCGCCGGTTGGCGCGACAGCGCGTTGGTGAGCACGACGACCACGTCGGCGTCGGCCGCGGCTTGGACGGCGGCCGTGATCTGGGCCTGGGTCGGCGCGCTGCCGGTGGGGAGCGCCGTGCCGCCGAGCACGCCCGCCAGGGTGCGGGTCGTCGTCTCGCCCCAGCCCGTGACCAGGGCGGCGGTGGGCTTCGCGCGCAGGGGCAGGACGCCCGCGTCGTTGCGCACGGCGGTGACGGTCCGGTCGGTGATCGCCCTGGCGGCGGCGAGGTGCTCGGCCGGGCCGACCGCCGAGTCGACCTTGTCCACGTCGACGAGCGGGCCGGTGAGCATGCCGCGCAGGAACTTCATCCGCAGGATCCGCAGCACGCTCCGGTCCACGCGCTGCTCGGTGATCTCGCCGCTGCGCACGGCCGCCAGCACGCTGTTCACCGCGAGCTCGAGGTCGACGGGCATGAGGAGCTGGTCGACGCCGGCCTTCAGGGCCAGCACGGGGATCTCGGCGTCGTCGTGCAGCTGTCGCACCCCCGCCATGGCCAGCGAGTCGGTGATGACCACGCCGTCGTAGCCGAGGTTCTCGCGCAGCAGGTCCAGCGAGGGCTTGGACAACGTCGCCGGCTCGCCCGACGGGTCGATCTTCGGCATCTGGATGTGCGCGGTCATGACCGAGTCGACGCCCGCGGCGATGGCGGCCCGGAACGGCGGCGCGTCCACCTCGGTCCACTCGGCCTCCGTGCGGTCGACCTTCGGCAGCGTCGTGTGGCTGTCGGTGTCGGTGTCGCCGTGGCCGGGGAAGTGCTTGGCAGTCGCGCTGACGGTGTGCTTGGCCAGGAAGCGGCCCTGGTAGCCGCGCACCTGGGCGGCGGTCAGCTCGGCCGCCAGCGCCGGGTCGCTCGAGTAGGAGCGCACCCCGATGACCGGGTTCGCCGGGTTGGAGTTGACGTCCGCGTCCGGCGCGAAGTTCTGGGTGATGCCCATGGCGCGCAGCTCGCGTGCGGTGATGCGGGCGGCGTGCTCGGCGTTCTCGGCGCTGCGGCCCGCGCCGAGGGCCATGTTGCCTGGGAACTGGGTGGCGGGCGCGCCGATGCGGGTGACGATGCCCATCTCCTGGTCCGTGGCGATGGCCAGCGGGACCCGGCTCGCCCGTTGCAGGCCGTTGGAGAGGGTGGCGATCTGGCGCGGGGTGTCGATGTTGTCGTAGCTGGAGTTGTTGAAGTAGACGACACCGCCCGGCTGGAACTTGGCCACCACCTCGGCCGGGGTGGCGACGCCGAAGTCGCGCAGGTTGCCGGGGTGCGCCTCGTCCGGCGACTGACCGTGCAGGTAGGTGACGAACAACTGGCCGACCTTCTGCTCCAGCGACATGCCGCGGACCATCGCGGTGATGTGCTGCGCCTGGTCCGGCGAGGCGTGCGCCGGCGGCGCCGCCGGTGAGGTCACTGCGGAAGCCGCGGCCACGGCGACGGCGACGAGCGGACGGAGCACTGCGGCCTCCCCTCTGGGAACTTTCCACCACTCAGTGGTGCGTTTGGCAAGTTACCCACGTCACAGTGGTGGGTCAACGGGTTGCGCTGCGTGGCCATTGTGCGGAGGGGGACCGACAGAACCAGGGGGTTCGCGCTTCACTCGTTCGGGCACTGTTTCGGTGTCCGGGCGCGAAAAGACGGTGGGGCCCCTCAGCAGAGGGGCCCCACCGTCGTCAGCGCGGGCTTCTGAGTTACCAAGCGTGCAACTCGTGTCGTACCAACCTGGCCTCGGCGTCCGGCGTCCCGGTACGCAGGCCCTAGACGACAAGCCTCCCGCGGCGTGCTGCGCGTGGGTGTCTCGAAGTCCGCGCACGGAGCTCTGCCGGGGTGGACGCCGCTTCTCTTCCGCTTCGTCCCTGGCCGACCCGAGGTCCGCACTTCCTTTGTAGTGCGTGTCCGGCGTCACAGCAAGGGCTCGATGGGGTGCACCGTTCAAGCGACGTTCAGTAGCGGAAAGGCTTTTGTGACAGTGATTCCGACGCGCTCGGGACCACTGGTACCGCTGACCGGGGCACGGCGGGGTGAACTAGCTCCGGCGCCGCCTGCGCAGGCCGTACCAGGCCACGCCCGCGGCCGTCGCCGCGCCCAACCCGATCGCGGTCACGGCGACCGCGGTGCCGGACGGGCGGGGGATGCGGGCGCGCAGCGACACGGGGTCGGAGAACGTCAGCACCGGCCAGCCCCGCTGGGTGGCGATCCGCCGCAGCGCGCGGTCCGGGTTGACCACCGTGGGGTGGCCGACGGCCTCCAGCAGCGGCAGGTCGGTGATGGAGTCGGAGTAGGCGTAGCAACTGCTCAGGTCGTAGTCGTGCTGCTCGGCGAGCTGCTTGACGGCGATCGCCTTGTTCTCGCCCGCGCAGTAGAAGTCGACCTCGCCGGAGTAGCGGCCCTCCGCGACGACCATCCGCGTGCCGACGCTGTGCGTCGCGCCGACCATGGTGGAGATGGGCGCGACCAGCTCCTCGCCCGAAGCGGAGACGACGACCACGTCGTGCCCTTCGCCCTTGTGGTCGGTGATGAGCTGCGTGGCCTCCTTGTAGACGAGGGGGTCGACGATGTCGTGCAGCGTCTCCTCGACGATCGAGCGCACCTGCTCGACGTCCCAGCCCTCGCAGAGCGCGGTGATGTGCGAGCGCATCCGGTCCATCTGGTCGGCGTCCGCGCCGGCCAGCATGAAGACGAACTGCGCGTAGGCGCTCTTGAGCACCGCACGCCGGTTGATCAGGCCCTCTTGGAAGAAGGGCCGGCTGAACGCCAGCGTGCTCGACTTGGCGATGACGGTCTTGTCCAGGTCGAAGAACGCGGCGACTCGACTGCCTTCGGTGGCGTGCTCGGTCACCGGTCAAGCTTAAGCGGGGAGGGGGTGGCGGGCCGCCGCCAGTGCTTCGTCACTTTACGAAGTAGGTGTGCGGTCCATCGAAATTTGGTCTCCCTCTGACGGAAGACACGCAAGACCCTGTCCTGTGGGGATACAGTAGACGGGTCCGGCTCGACCGGACGGGTTCAGTCCGACCCCCCGGGACTGAACCAATGACGACCCCCGTCCCTCCCCCCTGGCGGGGGTCGTCCCATGTCCGGGGTCGGTTTCGCCGGTGCTCCGCGCTGGACCTCCGCGCGCTCGTGCCGCTTCTTGCATCAGCCTCCGATCTTTCGTCCGGGTGCCGTGACGGCTGCCGTTCGGCCGGGTGCGGCCGTTCGCGGCGCTCCGAGTTGTCCACAGGCAGTCCGGTTGTCCACATGTTGATCATGTGCCGTTGTGTCCTTCCTCACCGCTCGACACCGTGGAACCCGTAGATCCACCACGGAGAACGGGGAGAGCGGGATGAAGCGACCGGTGGCACTGGTGACCGATGCGGGCCTGGTGGACGAGGTGCTCAACGCGGCGGCGGTCGTCGGCTGCGAGGTGGAGCGCGTGGTCGACGTGACGGCGTTGCGCGGGCGCTGGCACGGCGCGGCGGCGGTGGTGCTCGACTTCGAGGCCGTCGTCGCGTGCGGCGGGTTCCCGCGCAGATCGGGGGTCCACGTCGTCGGCGCCGGTCCGCCGGGCGCCGAGGTGTGGCGGCGTGCCCTGGCCCTGGGCGCGGAGCAGGTGTTGGAGCTGCCCGCCGACCAGGAGCGGCTGCGGGCGGTGCTGGCCGATGCCGCCGAGGGCGCGCCGGTCGGTGAGGGGAAGGTGCTGGCGATCCTGGGCGCCCGCGGTGGCGCCGGGGCGTCGGTGCTGGCGGTGGCGGTGGGTCAGGCCGTGCTGGCGGCCGGCGGCCACGGCCTGCTCGTCGACTGCGACCCGTTGGGTGGCGGCCTGGACCTGACGTTGGGCGCGGAGCGGCAGGAAGGGCTGCGGTGGCCCACGTTGAGGCTGACGGGTGGCCGCGTGCCGGCGGCGGCGCTGCGCACGGCGCTGCCGGGCCGTTCGGGCAGGCACGGGAGCCTGACCGTGCTGTCGTGCGGCCGGACGGGGCCGGGACCGGAGCCGGACGCCGTGGTGGCGGTGGTCGAGGCGGGCAGGCGTGCCGGTGGCACGGTGGTGTGCGACGTGCCGCGCCAACTGACCGAGGCCGCCTGCGCCGCCCTCGACCGGGCCGACTTGGCGGTGCTGGTGGTGCCGGCGGACGTCAAGGCGTGCATGGCGGCCAAGACCGTGGTCGACCGGGCCGGTGAGCGGGGCGTGCGGCTGAAGGCGGTGGTCCGCGGCCCGGCCCCGGGCGGTCTCACCACGGCGCAGGTGGTGGCGGCGATAGGCGTTCCGCTGCTGACCACCATGCGTCCGGAGCCTCGGCTGGCCAGGGCCCTGGACAACGGCCACTTCCCCGAAACCACGCGCGGCCCACTGGCCAAGGCCGCCCGAACAGTCCTGGCAGCCCTCCATGCGCACTAACCAGAACCCACTCGCCCACATCCACAACCGCGATCTTGACCGCGACCACGACAGCTACCGCGGCCGCGACCATGACCCCGGTCCAATCGCCGGCGAACGACGACCGCCTGCTCGTGGACCGGCGTATCGGTTGTCGCGCCACGCAACCGGGGCTGTTCCGCTCCGGATGCCTGGAGCGCGATGCCAAACCCTGTTGGCCGCAGTCGGGCCGAGCGTTCCGGCCGGCGGCGGCGATCTGCACCTCGCCGTCCCTCCGCGAACGCCGACCGCCGGCGGAAACGACCCGTTCCGCGACCTCGCCCACCTACCTCATCGGCACGATCCGGCCGTTCCTCGCCCGCCTTGGGGAAGAGGTCGCGGGATGGGCGCGGACAGCGGTCGTCGTGCGGATGTCGGTCGTGGCGCGGTTGGCCCCGGGTGGATCGGCGATGGATTGGCGGTGGGCGGTGACCTGTGACCGCGGGCCCACTGTGCGGCGGCATCCCGCGTACCGGCCGCCCGTGGGATTTCGGAGTTGTCGGCCCGTGTCGCTGTCGGAGCTGGTGCTCGCCGAGCTGTCCGCGTCGTTCCTGGGCGAGCCGGGCGATGGCCGGCCGGGGCTGGTCGAGGCGGCTCGGGAGGTTCTGGGAGGTCGTCGTCGAGCTTTGAGGGAGGGTGGTTGTGAACGATCTGGTTGAGCGCGTTCGCCTGCGGCTGGCCAGCGGGCGCGGTGACCTCACGTCGGCGGCTGTCGCGGCGGCCGTGCGTGGTGAGGCCGGCGGGGTGCTCGGTGACGAGGACGTCCAGCGGGCGCTTTCGGTGCTGCGGCAGGAGTTCGTCGGTGCCGGGCCGCTGGAGCCGCTGTTGCGGGACCCGGACACGACCGACGTCCTCGTCACCCGGCCGGATGAGGTGTGGGTCGACGGGGTCGGCGGGTTGCGGCGCACCGACGTCGCCTTTCCCGACGAGGCGGCCGTTCGTCGGCTCGCGCAGCGGCTCGCGGTGGCGGCCGGGCGGCGGTTGGACGACGCCGCGCCCTGTGTCGACGGGTGGTTGCCCGGCTCGGTGCGGTTGCACGCGGTCCTGCCCCCGATCTCACCGTTCACCTGCCTGTCGTTGCGGGTCCTCCGCCCGGCGGTGCACGACCTGGAGACCTTGGAGGCTTGCGGCACGTTCGACCGGATGGCGGCCGACCTGCTGCGGGCGATCGTGGTTGCCCGGCAGGCCTTCCTGGTCGTCGGCGGCACAGGTTCGGGGAAGACGACGCTCCTCGCCGCGTTGTTGGGGTGCGTGCCGCACGACGAACGGGTCGTGTGCGTCGAAGACGCAGGAGAACTCCAGCCCCACCACCCGCAGGTCGTCCGCCTGCTGGCACGCGGCCCGAACGTCGAGGGCGCGGGCGAGGTGACGATGCGCGACCTCGTCCGGCAGGCGTTGCGGATGCGGCCCGACCGGATCGTGGTCGGGGAGGTGCGGGGCGCGGAGGTGTGCGAGCTGCTGTCGTCGCTGAACACCGGGCACGACGGCGGCGCGGGGACGTTGCACGCCAACTCGCCGGCCGAAGTCCCCGCGCGGCTGGAGGCCTTGGCCGCGCTCGGTGGGCTCGACCGGCACGCCTTGCACAGCCAACTGGCCGCCGCGGTGAAGGTCGTGCTGCACATGCGCCGGGCGGGCGACGGCACGCGGTACCTGGCCGAGATCGGTGTGCTGGAACGGCGGTCCGGTCACCTCGTCGTCCGACCCGCGTGGCGGCGTGACGGGGGTTGGCAGGAAGCCGGCGCGGTGCTCAAGGGCCTGGTGAGGGCGTCATGAGCCTGCTGTTGCTGGCCGCCGCGTTGGTGGTGCTGCCGTCGGCCCGGGCGCGACGGCGGCTCGCCGGGCCTCGGCCCGCGGGGCGGTGGAAGTCGTGGAGGCCCAATCGGGTGCTGGTGGTCCTGGTGGGGATCGCGCTGGGGATGCCGGTGGGAGCAGGTGGCGCGATCGCGGGCGCGTTGCTGGCCGCGACCGTGTGGCGGACGTACCGGGAGGCGATCCGGCAGCGCGACCGGATGGCGGCGTCCGTCGCGCTCGCCGACGGGCTGAAGGCGTTCGTCGCGGAACTGCGGTCGGGCGCTCACCCGGCCAAGGCGGCGATCGGCGCGGCGGAGGACGCACAGCCGCCGGCGACCGACGTCCTGCGGGCCATCGCGGCGACGTCGGCACGTGGTGGCGAGGTCGAGGCGGCGCTGGCCGACTTCCCCGACGCCACCCACCTGGCCAGGGCGTGGCGGCTGTCGGCGGTGCACGGCGTGCCGTTGGCCGACGTGCTGGACGCGGTCCGGCGGGACCTCGACCGGCGCACCGCGTTCGCGGGGCAGGTCCACGCCCGCATGGCCGGTCCGCGGGCCGGCGCGGCGGTGCTGGCCGGGCTGCCGCTCCTCGGCGTGGTGCTGGGCGAACTCGGCGGCGCGGGACCGTTGGCCGTCCTGTCCGGCACTGCGCCGGGACAGGTGCTGCTGGTGGCCGGGGTTGCCCTGATCTGCGCCGGGCTGCGGTGGAGCGGTCGGTTGACCAGGCAGGTGATCGCATGAGCCTGCTGCTGCTCGCCCTGGCGGTGATCGCCTTCCCCGCGCCGACGAGAGCCGCGGCGCGGCTGCGACCGAGGACCAGGCGAAAACCCGTGCCGAAGGCCAGGCCGCCGGACCCGTTCGCCGCGGCGGCGACGTGGGACCTGCTGGCCGCCGCCTTGCGGGCGGGCCTGCCGGTGGCCGGCGCGGTGCGGGCCGTGCTGCCGGGCGTCCCTCCGGGGCCGGCCGAACGCCTCCGCGAGGTGGTCGACCTGCTGACGTTGGGCGCGGACCCGGTGCACGCGTGGGCGAAGGCGCTCGCCCACCCGGACACCGCGCCGCTGGCGAGAGCGGCACGTCGGACGGCCCGGTCGGGCGCGGCGCTGGCCGGGGCGGCGGCGGACCTGGCCGCGGAGGCGCGGGCGAGGGTGTCCGACCAGGCCGAGGCCCGTGCGCAACGCGCCGCGGTGCTCGTGGCGGGACCGCTGGCGCTGTGCTTCCTGCCCGCGTTCCTGTGCCTGGGCGTCGTGCCGGTGGTGATCGGCGTCGTCGCCGGCGTGAGCGACGACTGGTAACTGTCCACAGTGGAGCTGAAGGAGAGTGGGAGATGGTGGCCGGCAGGCGGAACGTGTTGGGCGACAGCGGGATGTCGACGGTGGAGTACGCGATCGGCACGCTTGCCGCCACGGCGATCGCCCTGCTCCTGTACTCGCTGATGAGCGGGGACTGGGTGGAAGGGCTGCTCCGGGCCTTGGTGCAGCGGGCGTTCACGGTGGACGCGTGAGGCGGGAGGTGCTGGGCGATGACCGGGGCGGGGTGACCGTCGAAGCGGCGGTGGCGGTGTGCGGGTTGGTCGCCGTGCTGGTGCTGGGAGTCGGCGCGGTGATGGCGGTCGTGGCTCAGCTCCGGTGCACGGATGCGGCACGGGAGGCGGCTCGGCTGGTCGCCCGGGGCGATTCCGCGCGGGTCGACGCAGTGGTCGGGGCGATCGCGCCGGAAGGGGCGCGGTGGGAGGTGAGGAGGGAGGGGGACACGGCAACGGTGGAGGTCGCGGTCTCGCGGCTGGGTGTCGAACTGCGGGCACGTGCGTACGCGGTGGTCGAGCCGGGGGTGGTCCAGCCTGGGTAGCCGAGCTGGGTAGTCGAGCCGGAGTAGTCGAGCCGGAGTAGTCGAAGGACGACTCGGGTCGCGGGAGTCGGCGGACGGCTCGGGCGGCGGTGGTCGCGGCGGCCGGTGAGCCGCTGAGGCCCGCGTCGGTCGCGGCGATCGGGGAGATGCCGGGCAGGAAGGGGCGGGCAGGCAGGAAGGGCCGGCGGGACAGGAAAGGGCGGGGAGGGCAGGGGCCGGAGCGCAGGGGTCGGAGCAGGGCGAAGGGCCGGAAGTAGGGACAGACAAGGAGGGGAGGGGTGGGTGGTTGGTGATGACCGTGGGGCGGCGTCCGTCATGGCGGTCGCGGTGGGGGCGATGTGGTTTGGGCTCGTGGTGGTCGGCGTGCACGTCGGTGAGGCCGTGGTGGGCAGGCACCGGTTGGGTGCGGCGGCCGACCTCGGGGCGTTGGCGGCGGCCGGGCAGTTGGCCGGTGGGGTGGCGCACGCCTGCGGCCGGGCCGAGTGGGTCGTCGAACGGATGGGTGGGCGGTTGGCCTCGTGCCAGGTGGAGGGGTGGGAGGTGAGTGTCCGCGTCACCGGCGAGCCCACGGTGTTCGGCGCGCCCAGTGCCCGGGCCCGTGCAGGTCCGGCCGAACCGTAACCCGTACCCGACACGACGAACGGTCGTCCGTCGGCGGTGAGCGGACTCACACGACCGCAGATTCGCGGCTTCGCGGCGGGCGGACGGCTCGCAGGCCGTTCTGCTCAACGCCCCCGGCCGCCGCGTTCGCCGTGCCACAACGACCAGTTGTCGACAGGCGGTTACCAAAACCCCCGGTCATGGCGTTAGTTCAAGTGGTGGCACCGACACGGTGTCGAACGACGCGCGACACGGTGTCGTGGACGCAGGACGCAGGAGGCGAACGAAAGATGGAGTGGTCGGATAGCTGGCGCGGGGCCTTCCGCATCGAGCTGCGCGCAGAGGCGGTCAACCTCGCGTGGCACGGGTGGCCTGTGCTGCCGGGCACCTATCCGGCGGGTGAGCGGTGGGCCGGGCGCGACGGCGTCGAGGACCTCGGGCCGGTCCCGGTGCACCGCGACTGGCAGGAGCGCATCGGCACCAAGGCGGAGCAGGTCGCCACCTGGTGGGCGGGCCACTCCTACAGCATCCTGCTGGCCACCGGCCACGGCGTGGACGCCGTCGAGGTGAGCGCCGACCTCGGCCGCCGCGCCGCGGTCGAGCTGCGGGCCGCCGGCGTCCCGGTGCCGATCGTGGCGACCCCGGAAGGCCGTTGGATGTTCCTGGTCGCCTCCGGCGGCACGCCGGTCACGGACCCGGACGTCAAGCACTACGGCCAGGGCGAGTACGTCCCGCTGCCGCCGAGCACGGGCCACGTCGGCGTCGTGCACTGGCGCGTCAAGCCGCAGATCTGCGCGTGGCACCTGCCGCACGTGGACGTGGTCCGCGACGCCCTGCTCCAGGCCGCCGACCGCACCAGCGCCTACGGCCTGGTCGCCGCCGACCGGTCCTGATCGACTCGGCCGTGCCGGACGTCGTGGCGGCTCTCCCCGACGACCCCGAGCACGACGTCCAGCACGGCCACCCCGCCCGCCTTGTCCAGCGGATCGTTGCCATTCCCGCACTTCGGCGACTGCACGCAGGACGGGCACCCGGCCGGGCACGCGCAAGCCGCGATGGCCTCCCTAGTAGCGACCAACCACGGGACTACCGCGTTGAACCCGCGGTCGGCGAACCCGGCTCCCCCGGGATGACCGTCGTGCACGAACACCGTCGCCTCCCCGGTGTCCTGGTGCAGCGCGGTCGAGACTCCGCCGATGTCCCAGCGGTCACAGGTCGCGAAGAGCGGTAGCAGGCCGATCGCCGCGTGTTCGGCGGCGTGCAGTGCGCCGGGGACGCGCGCCGGAGCCAGACCGGCGCCCCCCGGCGCACTGCCCAACAACTCCGCGGACACCGTGTACCAGACCGCCCGTGTCACCAAGGTCTGCGCGGGCAGCGACAGCGGCACCGAGTCGACCACCTGCCCGGACGGCAGTTTCCGCAGGTAACCGACGACCTGCGAGGTCACCTCGACCTCGCCGAGGCACACCGTCACCCCGTCGAACGAGCGCTTCTCCAGCACCCGGACCACCGAGATGTCCTTGGTGTCGCGCGCGGTCGTCGTCCAGTCCGGCTTCTCCGCGTGCACCATCGCCAGACCGCTGTCCAGGTCCAGCTCGTCCACCACGTACGACTCGCCCTGGTGCAGGTAGACGGCGCCGGAGTGCACCTGCCAGCACGCCGAACCGGGGTCGACCGTGCCGAGCATCCGCCCCGAGTCGGCCTCCACCACCACGACCTGCTCGCCGCCGGACCCGCGGATGTCCACGGACGAGTGCGGCCGGTCGTGCGAGGTCCAGTACCAGCCGTTCGGCCGCCGCCGCAGCACCCGCCGCGCCACCATGTCCTCCACCACGGCCAGTGCCGCGTCACCGCCGAAGGACTCCAGCGACTCCGGCGTCAGCGGCAGCTCCGCCGCCGCGCACGCCAGCTGCGGCTCCAGCACGTACGGGTTCGCGGGGTCCAGCACCGTCGCCTCGACCGGCTTGTCCAGCACCGCCGACGGGTTGTGCACCAGGTAGGTGTCCAACGGGTCGTCCCGCGCCACGAACACCACCAGCGCGTCGGCGTCCTCGGTCCGCCCCGCCCGCCCGGCCTGCTGCCAGAACGACGCCAGCGTGCCCGGGAAACCGGCCACCACCACGGCGTCCAACCCGACGATGTCGACGCCGAGCTCCAACGCGTTCGTCGTCGCCACGCCGAGCAGCTCGCCCGACGACACGGCACGCTCCAGCGCCCGCCGCTCCTCCGGCAGGTACCCGCCCCGGTAGGCGGCCACCCGCTCGGCCAACGACGGGTCGACCTCCGACAACACCCGCCGCGCGCCCAACGCGGTCAGCTCCGCGCCCACCCGCGACCGCACGAACGCCAACGACCGCGCGCCCTCCACGACCAGGTCGGCCAGGATCCGCGCCGTCTCCGCGCCCGCCGAACGCCGCACCGGCGCCCCGTTCTCGCCCTTCAGGTCGTCCAGCAGCGGCGGCTCCCACAACGCCACCGTCCGCCCCGCGCGCGGCGACCCGTCCTCGGTCACCGCCTCGCACGGCGCGCCGAGCAGCGCCGCCGCCGACGCCGCCGGATCGGCCACCGTCGCCGACGCCAGCACGAACACGGGATCCGCGCCGTACCGCTGCGCGACCCGCCGCAACCGCCGCAGCAGCAACGCCACGTGGGAACCGAAAACTCCCCTGTACGTGTGACATTCGTCGACCACCACGTACGACAGCCGGCGCAGGAACCTGATCCACCGGGCGTGGTTGGGCAGCACGCCGCGGTGCAGCATGTCCGGGTTGCTGAACACCCAGTTGGCGTGCGCCCGCACCCAATCGCGTTCCGCCATCGGCGTGTCGCCGTCGAACGACGCCGCGCGCACGCCCGGCACGCCCAAACCGCTCACCGATCTCAACTGGTCCGCGCCCAACGCCTTCGTGGGCGAGAGGTACAGAGCTGTTGCCTTCGGATCAACTGTCAACGCGCTCAGGACCGGCAATTGGTACGCCAGCGATTTGCCCGACGCGGTGCCCGTCGCCACCACGACGTGCGATCCGGACCACGCGTGCTCCGCCGCTTGCGCCTGGTGCCGCCACGGCTGGGCCACACCCCGTTCCACCAGCGCCGACACCACCGGTTCGGCTGCCCACGACGGCCACCCGACGGGTTGCGCGGGACGCGGGGGCTGCTCTTCGGTGTGCGTCAACGGCGATTCGCCCGCGGGTACCCCGGCGAGGACACGGTCCAGCAAACGACGTCCCTGGTTCGCCACGGGGCGCAGCTTCGCACACCCGGGGGACATCCGAACCCCACCTCTGCGGATAACGGTGTGTGTACGGATCGGGACGCGTTGTTGCCTGGTTGCGCACTATGAATAGACTCCGCCGCTATCGCATCCAATGAGGGGTGCATCACGTTGTGTCGGGGCTGACAGTCGCGTGAGTGACCCGCCTCACACCAGCGGGGTGGCCCTGACATTGGGCTTGGAAAACTCACCAGGAGGACGGATGTCCCGGCAATTCCTCGCGGAGGGCCTCGAGCTCTCCGGAGGTGATCGCGGCCTCGTCGCCGTGGTCGCCGTGGTCGCCCTGGCTGCCCTGGCCGTGGGCTACGTGCTGCTCCGGGAGGTGCTGGCCGCGGGCCAGGGCACCTCCAAGATGCAGGACATCGCCAAGGCGGTCCAAGAGGGCGCAGCGGCCTACCTCAACCGGCAGTTCCGAACGCTCGGCATCTTCGTCGTGATCGTGTTCGTGCTGCTGTTCGCGCTTCCTGCCGAGGACATCGGCGAACGGATCGGCAGGTCGCTGTTCTTCCTCGTCGGCGCCGGCTTCTCCGCCGTCATCGGCTACCTCGGCATGTGGCTGTCGACCCGCGCGAACGTGCGCGTCGCCGCCGCGGCCAAGGAGACCGGCGGCCGGGAGAAGGCCATGCGGATCGCGTTCCGCACCGGCGGCGTGGTCGGCATGTTCACCGTCGGCCTGGGCCTGTTCGGCGCGGCCCTGGTCGTGTTCGTCTACGTCGGCCAGGCGCCCAGGGTGCTGGAGGGCTTCGGCTTCGGCGCCGCCCTGCTCGCCATGTTCATGCGGGTCGGCGGCGGCATCTTCACCAAGGCCGCCGACGTCGGCGCGGACCTGGTCGGCAAGGTCGAGCAGGGCATCCCCGAGGACGACCCGCGCAACGCCGCGACCATCGCCGACAACGTGGGCGACAACGTCGGCGACTGCGCCGGCATGGCGGCGGACCTGTTCGAGTCCTACGCCGTCACCCTGGTCGCGTCGCTGATCCTCGGCACGGCCGCGTTCGGCGCGAAGGGCCTGCTGTTCCCGCTGATCGTGCCCGCGATCGGCGTGCTCACGGCGGTCATCGGCGTCTACATCACCAGTGCCCGCACCGGCGAGAACGGCCTCACCGCGATCAACCGCTCGTTCTACATCTCGGCGGTCGTCTCGGCGGTGCTGTGCACGGTGGCGGCGTTCGTGTTCCTGCCCAGCTCGTTCGCGGGCCTCGCGGGCGTGTCGGAGGAGATCGCGGGCACGCCGGGCAACCCGGCCCTGATCGCCGCCGTCGCGGTGATCATCGGCATCGTGCTGGCGGGCGTCATCCTGTGGCTGACCGGCTACTTCACCGGCACCGAGCACAAGCCCGTCAAGGAGGTGGGCCGCACCTCGCTCACCGGCGCGGCGACCGTCATCCTGTCCGGCATCTCGGTCGGCTTCGAGTCGGCGGTCTACACCGCGCTGGTCATCGGCGGCGCGGTCTACGGCGCGTTCCTGCTGTCCGGCTCGGTGGTCGTGTCGCTGTTCGCGGTCGCGCTGGCCGGCTGCGGCCTGCTGACCACGGTCGGCGTCATCGTGGCCATGGACACCTTCGGCCCGGTCTCCGACAACGCGCAGGGCATCGCGGAGATGTCCGGCGACGTGGACGGCGAGGGCGCGCAGATCCTCACCGAGCTCGACGCGGTGGGCAACACCACCAAGGCCATCACCAAGGGCATCGCGATCGCCACCGCCGTGCTGGCGGCGACCGCGCTGTTCGGCTCCTACAAGGACGCGATCGAGCAGGCGCTGCGGGACGTGCAGGTGGGCCTCGGCGAGGTGCCGGTGTCGTTCACCAACGTGGTGTTCAGCCCGAACGTGCTGGTCGGCCTCATCATCGGCGCGGCCGTGGTGTTCATGTTCTCCGGTCTCGCGGTCAACGCGGTGACCCGCGCGGCCGGCGCGATCGTGTTCGAGGTGCGCCGCCAGTTCCGCGACAACCCCGGGATCATGGACGGCACGGTCAAGCCGGAGTACGGCAAGGTCGTCGACATCTGCACGAAGGACTCGCTGCGCGAGCTGGCCACCCCCGGCCTGCTCGCGGTGCTGGCGCCGATCGCGGTCGGCTTCGGCCTCGGCGTCGGCCCGCTGGCCGGCTACCTGGCCGGCGCGATCGCCACCGGCACGCTGATGGCGGTGTTCCTGGCCAACTCCGGTGGCGCCTGGGACAACGCGAAGAAGCTGGTCGAGGACGGCAACCACGGCGGCAAGGGCTCCGACGCCCACGCCGCGACCGTCATCGGCGACACCGTCGGCGACCCGTTCAAGGACACCGCCGGTCCGGCCATCAACCCGCTGATCAAGGTGATGAACCTGGTCTCGGTGCTGATCGCGCCCGCGATCGTCGGGTTCTCCGTCGGCTCCGGCGAGTCGGCCGGCATCCGGTACGCGATCGCGATCGTGGCGGTCGTGGTCATCGTGGGCGCCGTGGTCGTGTCCAAGCGGCGCGGCACGGCGATCTCGGACACCCCGGCGGAGGTCACCACCTCCGCGTGACGTGCGAGTGGGAGGGCGGGGTGCCGCAGTCGGGGGCACCCCGCCCTCCCACGTCCGGGTAGGCCGGGTGGGCGCGCCCGGATGGGGGCACACTGTTCGGTGTCGCCCGGGATCGGAGTTGCACGCAACGATGGGGAGCACCCTGATGAGACTTCTGCCGCTGGTCGCCGCGACCACCCTGGTCGTGGCGGTTGCCGGGTGCGGGTCCGGGGGTGACTCCACCGCGCCCACGTCGTCGTCCGCGGCTCCGTCCGACGCGGCGGCGGTGGCGTACATGGACAAGGTGTGCACGGCGGCGGCGTCGTTCGCCACGGTGCCGAAGACACCGCCGCAGCTGGACGCGAACGACCCGGCGAAGCTGAAGGCCGACATGGGCGCGTACATGGGCCAGATGGCCGACGCGTTCACCCAGACCGCCACCAAGCTGCGCGACGTGGGCCCCTCGCCGGTGGCGGGCGGTGACCAGCAGGTCGAGCAGATGGCGGCGACGTTCACCGACATCGCGAAGAACTTCAGCGACGCGAAGGCGGCCATCGAGGCGGCGGACGCCAACGACCCGGTCGGCGGGTTGCAGGCCGCCGGGGAGGCCATCACCCGGCTGGATGATTTCGTCGCGCCGCTGAAGCAGCTGGAGGCGTCGCCGGAGCTGTCCTCGGCGGCCGAGAAGGCGCCGGCCTGCCAGGACCTGCGGACGCTGAGGCCGTCGGAAGCCGTCACGCCGACCTCGTAGTAGGTTGCCCCCTCACCTTTTTCACCCGATTTGGGGGGCATTTCCGTGAAGCACCGTGTCGCGCTCGCCGGCGTGTTCGCCGCAGTCCTCGTCACGTCCGCGTGTGGGGGTGGCGGCTCGTCCTCGTCGTCCGGTTCGACCGCGACCACCACGACCACCACGACCGCGGCGGCCACCGCCGACCCGATCGTGTGGACCGGCACGTTCTGCGAGGGCATCGCGCCCACCATCGAGGGCGTGCTGACCCTGCTGAAGACGATGTTCGAGGGCGGCGCCGAGGACCCGGCCGTGCAGAAGACCGCGCTGCTCGACTACAGCTCCAAGGCGGGCAAGTCGCTGACCGAGGCGGGCGCGAAGCTCGAGGACCTCGGCGCGCCGTCGCCCGAGAGCCAGGAGCTGCACGACGAGCTGGTCAAGTTCTTCACCGATTCGGGCAAGACGCTGACCGAGGTCAACACCGAGCTGGCGGCGCTGGACCCGGCCGACCCGGAGTTCGCCACCAAGCTGGAGCAGCTGGGCGGCGACCAGGCGGACCCGTCCAAGCTCCAGGAGCAGATCAAGAAGCTGCAGGAGGACCCGAAGCTCGGCCAGGCGTTCAAGGAGGCGCCGGAGTGCGTGGCGATGGCCGAGACGCTGAAGAGCCTCGGCAGCTGACACCGCTGGGACGCCTGAGGCCATTGGGGTACGTGGTTCAGCCCTTCGGAGACTGGCCGTGGTCGAACGTGTGTTCTACGCTGCGTCTTCGTGGGGCAATTGTCCTTCTACTCGGCCGAGGCGAGACAGCCTTGCGTCGGTGACCTGGCGGGCCTGCTGTGCGGGCCCGGCCGGGCGCTGGGCTTCGCCCGCGGACGTGCGGCCCGGGTGTCGGTGGGTCTCGACACCCGGGACCGGGCCGCCGCGGTGGTGGCGGCGCTGGCCGAGCGGGGCGTGCAGGCCCGGGTGGAACTCGTGCGGACGGTGCAGGTCGCGGCCGGGGCCACCGAGGACGAGCCCGAAGCGGCCGGACCAGGGGTGGACGAGCCGGCCGGGACCGAGGCCGCCGCGGCCGAGCCCGATCCGGACGAGATAGCCCCGGACGAGGTAGCCCCGGACGAGCCCGTTCCCGACGAACCAGTCCCCGACGACCCGTTCGACGAGCTGGTCGAACCTCTCGACGACCTGGGCGAGCCCCTGGACGAGCTGGTCGACGACGAGCCGGACGGGTTCGCGCCCGTCGTGATCGGGTCGGGCCGGCGCGGACCGGCAGCCGCCGAGCCGGAACCCGAGCCCGCGCCGGAGCCGGAAGCGGAAGCTGCCGAGGGCGAGACCGAGACCGAGACAGCCGAACCTGTGGTCATCGAGGCGTGGCAGGTCACGACGGCTTTCCGCACCGACCTGGCCGGGTTGGCGGCGCAGTGGTTCGATGGCGACCGCAAGGTCGTCCCGCCCGATTTCACGCTCGACGGCGCGGCCCTGCGGCTGTGGGCGCTCACGTCCGGCCGGTGGGTCGAGTCCGGCTCCGGGTACCTCCTCGGCCTCGACCCCGAGGCGCCCGACACGCACGAAGCGTTGCGAAAAGCATTGGCCATGTCGGGCCTGCCCTCGACACTCTTGACCGGGAAAGCCGGGGGACCGGCGTTGCGCGTCGCCGGCAGACGGCGGCTCGAACGGCTCGCCGAGCTGGTCGGACGCGCGCCCAGGGGCGTCGCGGAACGCACCTGGCCGGCCGCGTAGCGCGTCCTCCTGGCGGAGGATCCGGCACAGTTGTGTCACCCTGTCCCGACCAGGGCTGCCCAGCGGCGACGAAGGACAGTGCACACTGGCGGGTCGGGACACAGTGTTCGAAGAGAGCGGGACGGCGTGGCTGGATCGACACGGGCGAGGAAGACAAACGGGGGATCAGCGAGCGGCAACCGGCGGTTGGTGATCGTCGAGTCGCCCGCGAAGGCGCGGAAGATCGCGTCGTACCTCGGCAGCGACTTCGTCGTGGAGTCATCCAAGGGGCACATCCGCGACCTGCCCCGCGGCGCGGCCGACGTGCCCGCGAAGTACAAGGGCATGCCGTGGGCCCGCCTCGGGGTCGACGTCGACCACGGCTTCGAGCCGCTCTACGTCGTCACGCCGGACAAGAAGTCGACCGTCTCCGAGCTGAAAGAGCTGCTCAAGGACGTCGACGAGCTCTACCTCGCGACAGACGGCGACCGCGAGGGCGAGGCCATCGCCTGGCACCTGCTCGACACGCTGAAGCCGAAGGTCCCGGTCCGGCGGATGGTGTTCCACGAGATCACCGAGCCCGCGATCCTCGCCGCCGCCGCGAACCCGCGCGACCTGGACCAGGACCTGGTCGACGCCCAGGAGACCCGCCGCATCCTCGACCGCCTCTACGGCTACGAGGTCAGCCCGGTGCTCTGGAAGAAGGTCATGCCGAAGCTCTCGGCGGGCCGCGTCCAGTCCGTGGCGACCCGGATCGTGGTCGAGCGCGAGCGCGAGCGGATGAAGTTCGTCACCGCCTCGTACTGGGACGTCTCGGCGACCATGGACGCGGGCGAGGACGCCGCGCCCCGCACGTTCGGCGCCCGGCTGATCGCGGTCGACGGCACGCGCCTGGCCGCGGGCCGCGACTTCGGCCCGGACGGCAGGCTCAAGGCGGGTGCCGACGTCCGCGTGCTGGACGAGGCGCACGCGAGGGCCATCGCGGACGGCCTGGTCAACGCCTCGATGACGGTCTCCTCGGTCGAGGAGAAGCCGTACACGCGCAAGCCGTACGCGCCGTTCATGACCTCCACGTTGCAGCAGGAGGCGGGCCGCAAGCTGCGCTTCTCCGCGGACCGCACCATGCGCACCGCGCAGAAGCTGTACGAGAACGGCTACATCACCTACATGCGCACCGACAGCACGACGCTGTCGGAGACCGCGATCGCGGCGGCCCGCGCGCAGGCCACCGAGCTGTACGGCTCGCAGTTCGTGTCCAAGGAACCGCGCCAGTACACGCGCAAGGTCAAGAACGCGCAGGAGGCCCACGAGGCGATCCGCCCGGCCGGCGAGGTGTTCCGCACCCCCGGCCAGGTGGCCCGCGAGCTGGAGTCCGACGAGTTCAAGCTCTACGAGCTGATCTGGCAGCGCACGATCGCCTCCCAGATGGCCGACGCGCGGGGCAACACCACGTCGGTCCGCATCTCCGGGACCACGGCGGGCGGCGAGGACGTCACCTTCGCCGCCTCCGGCCGCACGATCACCTTCGCGGGCTTCCTGAAGGCCTACGTGGAGACGGTCGACTCGGAGGCGGGCGGCGAGTCCGACGACGCCGAGTCGCGGCTCCCGCAGCTGGTCAAGGACCAGGCGCTGCTGGCCGCCGAGCTGTCCGCGGACGGCCACTCGACCTCGCCGCCGCCGCGCTTCACCGAGGCGAGCCTGATCAAGACGATGGAGGAGCTCGGCATCGGCCGGCCCTCCACCTACGCCTCGATCATCAGCACCGTCCAGGACCGCGGCTACGTGTGGAAGAAGGGCTCCGCCCTGGTCCCGTCGTGGGTGGCGTTCGCCGTGGTCGGGCTGCTGGAGCAGCACTTCGGCCGGCTCGTCGACTACGACTTCACCGCCGCGCTGGAGGACGAGCTCGACGGCATCGCCGCGGGCCGGCAGGAGCGGACCACGTGGCTGTCCGGGTTCTACTTCGGCGGCAACGTCGGCCCCGAGTCGTCGGTCGGCCGCTCCGGCGGGCTGAAGAAGCTGGTCGGGTCGAGCGTCGAGGCGATCGACGCCCGCGAGGTCAACTCGATCCCGCTGTTCCCCGACGTGGAGGGCCGCACGGTCTACGTCCGGGTCGGCCGCTACGGGCCGTATCTGGAGCGCGAGGTCGAGGGCGAGGACGGCACGACCAGCGCGCAGCGGGCGAACCTGCCCGACGACCTGCCGCCGGACGAGCTGAACCGCGAGATCGCGGACAAGCTGTTCGCCACGCCGCAGGAAGGCCGCTCGCTGGGCAACGACCCGGTCACCGGGCACGAGATCGTGGCCAAGGAGGGCCGGTTCGGCCCGTACGTGACCGAGGTGCTGCCCGAGGCGCCCGAGGGCACCAAGAAGGCGCCGAAGCCGCGCACCGGCTCGCTGTTCAAGTCGATGTCGCTGGACACGGTCACGCTGGACGACGCGCTGAGGCTGCTCTCGCTGCCGCGCGTGGTCGGCAAGGACCCGGAGACCGGCGCGGAGATCACCGCGCAGAACGGCCGGTACGGGCCCTACCTGAAGAAGGGCACCGACTCGCGGTCGCTGACCAGCGAGGACCAGCTGTTCACGGTCACCCTCGACGAGGCGCTCAAGATCTACGCCGAGCCGAAGAAGCGGGGCCGGGCCGCCGCCGCGCCGCCGTTGAAGGAGCTGGGCGCGGACCCGGTCTCCGGCAAGCCGATGGTGGTCAAGGAGGGCCGGTTCGGCCCGTACGTGACCGACGGCGAGGTCAACGCGTCGCTGCGCAAGTCCGACAGCGTCGAGGGCCTCTCCGACGAGCGGGCGGCCGAGCTGCTGGCCGAGAAGCGGGCCAAGGGGCCGACGACGAAGAAGAAGGCACCGGCGGCCAAGAAGGCGCCCGCGCGGAAGAAGGCTCCGGCGAAGACCAAGAGCTAGGGGAGGCGGGGCGGTGGGCGACTCCGACGCGGGCCGGCTCGACGCCGGTCGGTCCGGCTACGACGGGACGCAGCCGCCCCCGCCCCCGCCGCTGTTCCCGGACCCGCTCGCGGGCCTGGTGACGGGCGAGCACCACGTGGCGAAGGCCGTGCCGCCGATCGCGCCGCCGACGCCGGCGCCCGTGCCGGAGCCCGGACCGGCGTACGTCGCGCCGAACCGTCGTGCGGCGGCACGCAAGCCGGTGCGCGCTCCGGCCCAGCAGGTGTCGGGCGAACCGGCGGCGCACGTGCCGCACGCGGGGCTGACCCGCCGTCAGCCCCACCAGGACGTGGCGGGCCCGACCTCCGGGCCGCAGGCGCCCAAGAAGGGCAAGGGCGGGCTGATCGGGTGCCTGGTGGTGCTGGCCGCGCTCAGCGGGCTGCTGTTCAACGTCGTGCGTGAGATCATCGAAGCCGTGGTCGACCTCGTGCGCTGATGTCGCTCAGGTCACCCGAACGGCGGATGTGGTCAGACGGGTGAATCGGTCCGGCTACCCTTACCGCCTGCACCATCGGCGGGGGTGAGCACCATCCAGGACGGCGGCACAGCGGCCTCGACCAGCCACCGGATTCGCAGCGTGTTGGCGATCCGGCCGTTCCGCAGGCTCTGGGGTGTCACCTATCTGTGCAGCGTTGGTGACTGGTTGTCACTACTGGCCTTGACCGGCCTCGTCACCAAGATGATGGACAGCTACCAGTGGCAGAGCTTCTCGCTCAGCCTGGTCGTGCTGACCCAGCTGCTGCCCGGCATCCTGTTCGCCCCGCTCGGCGGCGTGCTCGCGGACCGGTTCGACCGCCGCAAGATCATGGTGGTCTGCGACCTGCTGCGCGGCGGCCTGTTCATCTCGATCGCGCTGGTCGGCACGGCGTGGTGGCTGTTCATCGCGAACTTCCTGGTCGGCTGCTGCGCGATGCTGTGGATCCCGGCCAAGGACTCGGCGGTGCCGAACCTGCTGCGCCGGCCCGACCAGGTGGAGACGGCCAACCAGCTCGGCCTGGTGATGACCTACGGCATCTCGGTCATCTCCGGCGCGGGCCTGTACTCGATCATCTCCGGCATCCCCGGCTACCTCGGCCTGCAGAACAGCGACCTCGAGTTCCGCATCGCGACCATCGCGGTCATGGTCAACGGCGCGCTGTACGTGACGTCGGCGATCATCGTGGCGACCCGCATCCCGGAGCTGTCCGGCCGGATCGCCGCCGTCAAGCGCACCCGCGAGAACGGCGAGGCGCCCGGCTTCTTCGCCATGCTGCGCGACGGCATGAAGTACGCCGCCCGCACGCCGCTGGTCCGCGGCCTGGTCATCGGCATGATCGGCGCGTTCGCCGCGGCCGGCGCGGTGATCGGCACGGCCACCCCGTACTCGCTGTCGCTGCTGGGCGGCGACTCCACGTTCGGCCTGCTGTTCGTGGCCGTGTTCGCCGGGTTGGCGCTGGGCATGGCGACCGCGCCGCGGATGGCCCGGCGGCTGCCGTACGACCGGCTGTTCGGCGTGACGATCCTGGTCGCGGGTGTGAGCCTGCTGTTCGTGGCGTTCGCGCCGCACCTGTGGGTGGCGCTGGTCGCGGTGGCGTGCGTCGGCGCGTCGGCGGGCATGGCGTTCCTCACCGGCCTGACCATCGTCGGCTCGCAGGTCGAGGACGCGATGCGCGGCCGGACCGTGGCGCTGCTCCAGTCGCTGCTCAAGATCGTGCTGTTCGCCGCGTCGGCCACCGCTCCGCTGCTGGTCACGCTGGTGCAGAAGCGCACGGTCACGGTCTTCGGTCACCCGATGGTGGTGGACGGGACCCGGCCGGTGCTGTTCGGCGCGGGCGTGATCGCCGCCCTGCTGGGGCTGATCGCCTACCGGCAGATGGACAACCGGCGCTCCGAGCCCTTCCTGTCCGACCTGCTCGCGGCGCTGCGCGGGCGGGCGCGGCGGACCGCCGGCGTGCTGATCGCGGTCGAGGGCGACACCCGGCAGGACACGTCCGTGCAGGCCAGGCGGCTGGCCGAGGCGTTGCGCGAGACCGGCCGCGAGGTCGTGCTCGCCTCCGACCCGGACCTGGACGAGCAGCGGTTGCGCAACCTGCTGACCACCGCCGACCTCGCCGGGGTGCGGGCGCACGCCCTGGTGGCCGCGGCCGTGCGGGCCGACGTGGTGGAGCGCGAGGTGCGGCCCGCGTTGGACAACGGCGCGCTGGTCGTCATGGAGCGGTACGTCGACAGCCCGCTGGCGCACTTCAGCGCGGCGGGCAGCGTGGAGCCGCGCGAGGTGGAGGGCCTGGTCGACTGGGCCACCGGCCGGCTGCGGCCGGACATGACCGTGCTGCTGGACCGGATGCCGCCCAAGGTGCGGGCCTCCGGCGGCACGCTGGACACCGTCGAGCACCACTGGCGGGTGCAGAAGCTGCTGACCGACATGGCCTCGGCGGACCCGGAGCGGTACGTCGTGGTCGACGCCGACGGCACCGAGGACGAGGTCGCCGCCCGGGTGCGGACCGCCGTGCTGCCGCTGCTGGCCCGGCGGACCAGGATGCCGGTCAAGCCGGTGGCGGAGACGCCCTGACGGATCGGTACGGTCGCCTGGTGAGCGGTGGTGTGTGGGGCGACGTCGTCGGCCAGCCGGAGGCGGTCGCGGTGCTGTCGGCGGCGGCGGAGGCCGCCGCGTCGATCGTGGCGGGTGGCACGCCGGCGTCGGGCGCGATGACGCACGCGTGGCTGTTCACCGGGCCTCCCGGGTCGGGGCGCCTGGTCGCCGCACGGGCGTTCGCCGCCGCGTTGCAGTGCGTCGCCGTGGACGACCGGCCGGGCTGCGGCTCGTGCGCCGGGTGCCACACGACGGTGGCCGGCACGCACGCCGACGTGCGGGTGGTCGCGCCCGAGGGCCTGTCGATCTCGGTGGCCGAGATGCGGTCGCTGGTGCAGGTGTCGGCCCGGCGGCCGACGTCGGGGCGGTGGCAGGTGGTGATCATCGCCGACGCCGACCGGCTCACCGAGGGCGCGGCGAACGCGCTGCTCAAAGCGGTGGAAGAGCCCCCGGCACGGACCGTGTTCCTGCTGTGCGCGCCGTCGGACCACCCCGAGGACGTGTCGGTGACCATCCGGTCGCGCTGCCGGATCGTGTCGCTGGCGACCCCGCGCACCGCGGCGATCGCGTCGGCGTTGGAGCAGGAGGGCGTGGCGCCGGAGGTGGCGTCGTGGGCGGCCTCGGTGTGCGGCGGGCACGTGGCCAGGGCGCGGCGGTTGGCCACCGACGAGGAGTCGCGGGCGCGGCGCGAGGCGGTGCTGCGGATCCCGACCGCGTTGCGGCGGCCCGCGGACATCTTCACGTGCGCCGACCAGCTCGTCTCGGCCGCCGAGGGCGACGCGCAGACCGCGAACGAGAGCCGTGACGTGGCCGAGCGCGAGGCGTTGGAGACCGCCATGGGCGCCGGCGGCACGGGCAAGGGCACGGCCGCCGCGTCACGCGGGGCGAAGGGCGCGTTGAAGGACCTGGAGAAGCGGCAGAAGTCGCGGGCCACCCGGACCCAGCGGGACTCGCTGGACCAGGCCCTGGTCGACCTGGCCGCGTTCTACCGGGACGTGCTGGTGACCGCGACGGGCGCGCGGGCGGTGCTCAACCACCCGGACCGGGCGGAGGACGCGCGCGCGGCGGCGGCGCAGTGGTCGCCGGAGTCGACGTTGCGCCGGCTGGAGGCCGTGCTGAACTGCCGGACCGCGCTGGAGCTGAACGTGAAGCCGCGGATCGCCATCGAGGCCATGCTCACCACGCTCCAGCGGGGCTGACCGGTTCGCCCGCGACGGCGGTCCCGCGTTGTTGCCGATTCGGGTGGAATTGATCGGATAAGACGACGGGACAACCGCAGAATTGCGGACGTGGGGCGGTCCTTTTCCAGGTGGACAGGTTATTTCGGCACCACGACGCGGTGGCGGATTCGGTCGTCGAATCGTTCGGATAATACGTTCGGGTGATGGCGGTTCGACCCGGGCCGGAGTGGGCGGCGCTCTACTACGTTGATCTCGTAGCAGTGCTCTCCGGAGAGGTCTTCGCATGTCTCGGATCAATGGCCGACGCCCCCGGTTGCCGCTGCTCGGCGTGCGCCCGCTCGCGGCGCGTCCGCCCGCCGGACTGCCGTGGTCTCCGACCCACCCCGTGCTTGAAGTGCTGCGCGCCCGCCGTGCGGCGGGCAGCAAACCCGGTGCGCGCGAGGACGGGTTCAAGGTCGGGCTCGCCATCGAGGGCGGCGGACTGCGCGGGGTCGTCTCCGGCGCGATGCTCACGGCGGTGGAGGACCTCGGTTTCGCCGACGCGTTCGACGACGTGTACGCATGTTCGTCCGGCGCGGTCAACGGCGCGTATTTCATCACCAGGCGCACTTGGTTCCCGCTGTCCATCTACTTCGACGACCTGACCGATCCGGTGTTCCTCGACTTCCGCCGGGTGTTGCGGCGCGAAGGGCCGATGAACCTGGCCTACGTGTTCGAGGAAGTGCTGGTCCGGCGCAAGCCGCTGGACTACGCGGCGATCATCGCGTCCCCTCAGCGGTTGCACGTCATGGTCACCGACGTCGACGCGCTGCGCACGCTCGACGTCAGCGATTTCTCCTCACCGGAGGACCTGCGGGAGGCGTTGCGGGCGAGCACCTGGTTACCCCTGGCGATCAAGGGCACCACCACTTTCCGGGGCAGCCGCGCCATCGACGGCGGCGTGCTGCGCTTCCACCCGTTCCGGGCCGCCGTCGACGACGGGTGCACGCACGTGCTGTCGTTCAGCACCAGGCCGATCGCGCCGCCGAAGAACGGCGTGTCGGTGGTCAACCGCCTGGTCGCGCGCCACCTGGAGAAGATGCGCCCCGGCCTCGGCGCCGGGTTCACGGCCTCGACCGCGGAGTACCTGACCGAGGACCGGCCGTACCTGGCCCGCAGCCGGCGGGACCCGGACCCGTCGCCCGCGGTGCTGGACCTCGCGCCGCTGCCCGGCACGCCCGAGGTGAAGCGGCACGAGGTCGACCGGGGCAAGCTGCTCGACGGCGCGCGCTCGGCGTACCGCATGCTCCACCTGGCGTTGGAGGGCGTCGACGCGGAGGTGGTGCCGAGGCTGACGGTCGTGCGCCCGAGCCCGGCGGCCGGGGAGCCGGCGTTGTGAGCGGGACGCCACCGGCCCGGCAGCCCGACGTGGAGACCCTGAGGCAGGTCTTCCGCGAGATCACGGCCCTCGACGCGAAGGCGGCGGACACCGCGCGGCTGCGCCGCGTCCGCGAGCTGTGCCCGGCGGTGGAGGACTGGCGGCGGCTGCTGGCCGCGATCCCGCCCGACAAGCTGTCCTTCCAGCTCGACGTCGGCGTGCAGCGCCTGCGCGCCGTCGACTCGTTGACCCGCTGGTGCGGGAACTTCAAGACCGGCCGGGTCGGCGGGCACACCCGGCGGGACGCCGAGACGCACGGCTACCTCTCCGTGCTGCTGATGACGCTCATCACGATGGAGGACTCGGCGCGGTCGGGCAACGGCCCCGGCCGGAAGCCGGAGGCGCACGACTGCGACGGCCTGTGCCGGCAACTGGTGCGCGACGCCTCCGTGCGCGCCGCGCTGCTCGGCCTCTACGCGCCCGACGCCGGTGACCGGTCCGACGAGCGCGCCGTGCGGGAGTGGCAGCGGATCCGGGAGGCGGAGCTCGAGTTCCACCGGCACGGCTCGACCTCGTTCATCCTGCGCGGGCTGCCCGACGAGTCGGCGGGTCGGCGGATCCGGTTCGCGCTCAAGTGCGTGCTGTTCCCCTACTCGAAGATCCCGGTGATCGCCGAGAAGACCCGGACCTACGCGCGCGACCACAACGCGCTCGACGTCGACGGCAGGCCGGTCCAGCACATGGTGCGGGTCTGGGCGAGCACGTCGCACTGGATCCTGATGGACTTCGCCGAGGGCAACACGCTGGCGGAGGAGATCCAGCGGATCAAGGACGACTCCGCCACCGTGGCGCTGGGCTGGCGGCGCGCCCCGGTCCGCTCGCCCGCGGGCAACGTCCGCCTCGACATGATCCGCAAGATCGGCCTGCCGCTGGTGACCGCGCTGGCCGAGCTGCACTCGCGGGACAAGAGGCACGAGGACCTGTCGCCGACGAACATCATCGTGCGGCGCCGCGACCCCGGCGCGGGCGGCGGCGAGTACGACGTCACGTTCGTCGACTTCGGCCGGAACTACCTCTACAGCGGCGCGGTCGGCGGCCTGGAGAGCGGGCAGGGCGCCTACGTCGCGCCGGAGGTGCGCGAGAACGGCGACGACGTCACCAAGGCCGACGTGTACTCGCTCGGCCGGATCCTGATCGCGCTCGGCGACGTCGGCGAGAACCGCGACGGCACCATCCCGGACCGCTTCTACGGGCAGGCGCCGCTGCTCGCGCGGTTCATCGAGGACCTGATCGACGTGCGGCCGCAACGGCGGCTGCTGGTCTTCCCGATCGCCGCCGACGACCCCGACGTCTACCGGGTCCTCGGCCAGGTGCTGGCGCAGGAGCTGGACGTCACGCAGGCCGCCCTGGTCGAGGACCCCCAGCTGCGGCCCCACGCGATCCCGGACGACCGGCAGTCGGTGGTGGCGATGCTGTCGTCGCTGTTCCCGCCGTCGCGCGAGCCGAAGAAGAGGCGGCGGATCTACCGGCTCCGCAAGGCGCAGGGCGTGCTGGCGGACCCGCACCGGTCGATGCACGCGCGGTGGCTGCTGACGTTCTCCGTGCTGTCGTCGATCAGCTTCGCGCTCAGCCTCACCGTGTGCGTCTACTGGTTCCTCCGGGACATCGGCATCGACGTGCTGGGGCCCGCCGACCAGCTCGTGCTGCGGCTGCTCGGCGCGCGGCCCGACGTCATCCCGCTGCTCGACGACCTGCGCCGGCCGGGCTACGAGCTGGGCCGGGTGTGGGAGAACCTGCCCGCGCGGATCATCGGCGTGAGCTTCGCGCTCGCGTCGGCCCGCTACTACCAGAACATCCTGAGCGGGCTGACGACCCGGGTCGCCGACTCGCCGGGCGCGCCCCGCCCGGTGCTGCGGTTCGGCGCCGAGCTGTGGATGAGGATCATGTCCATCTGGGCCTCGTGGCTCATCCTGGGCGTGAACCTGGTCGACGTCCGCTGGTGGCCGATCGGGACCGCGGTCGGCTACACGGGGGTGCTGTTCTCCAACATCCTCTGCGCCCGGTTCGCGACGGAGCAGCTCGCGCGGGCCAGGCGGCACGGGCTGAGCACCGTGCCGCCCGAGCACCAGAAGATCACCGGCCTGGACGGCTTCCGGCAGTGGGGCCCGACGATCACGTTCTACGCGATCACGGTGTGGACGTTCGCCGTCCTGATCGTCCAGGGCGTGCTCAACGACACCTACGTGTACGCCGCGGCCGTGGCGCTGGTGAACATCGGCCTGTTCTACGTGATCAAGACCGGGGTCAACGCGCTCGACGTCCGCACCGGCCTGAACCGGTGCTTCCTGGCCGCCGAACGGCTGCGGTACGAGGCCGACCGCGACCGGCGGCTGCTGCTCCCGGTCGACCGACCCCGGCCGGTGCTCGCGGACATGGGGTGACGCGCTACGCGGTGGACGTGCGGTCGGGCGTGCCCGGGTCGGTGCGCCGCACCGGGCGACGGGTCGGCAGGGCGGCCACCAGGACGACGCCGACCAGCAGCAGCGCGGTGCCCGTCCAGAAGATCGGGACGGTCCGGTAGGCCGCGTTCGTGTAGGCCAGCGGCTCGCCCTTCTTCGGCGGCGCGGCCTGCCCGCCGCCACCGGGCGGCGGCTGCGACGGAGCGCAGACCACGCCGCCGCTCGGGGCCGCCGCGCGCACGATCTGCTCACCCAGGGACACCTGTGCCAGCGCCGCCGGCAGGTTCGGCAGACCGAGGGCGTCGGTCGGCAGCAGCTGGAGGTCGAGCAGGCGCGCGGTGGCCCCGAGCATGAACCCGTTGATGGTGGGACCGCCCTGCTGGAGCGGGCCGTCGATCACCACGTCCTTCTGGTTGAGCTGGGCGACCTGCAACCGCAGCACGCCGATGTCGAGCTTGGGCAGGCCGTCGGCCACGGCGCCGACCAGCGGCAGCTCCAGGCCCGGCGCGACGCCGATCGGCACGTCCAGCTTCGGGTTGGCCGCGTCGAGCGTGCCCAGCTCCTTGCCGCCCTGGCTGACGCGCAGCACGGGCGCGGTGTAGGTGATCCCGGACGTGGCCCGGTCGCCGGTGGACAGGGCGACCAGCGTCGGCTGACCGACCACGTCGATGCGGATCTCCGCCGCCGTGCCGGCGAGGAGGCGGACGCTCGCGGCCTGGAGCGTGGACGTCGACCGCACGGCCTTGTTCGGGCTGCCGGGCAGGTCGACCAGGTCGACGGTGGAGCGGGCGCTGAGCGTCTCGGGCAGGCTGAGCAGCGAGCCGTCCGCGCCGGTGTCGGGCGTGCCGGAGAGCAGGCCGCCCAGCCGGCTCAGCGGCGCGGTGAGCTGCTTGACGTTGTCGATCAGGGCCTGCTCGGCGGCGGCGTCGAGCTTCGGCGCGCCCCCGGTGAGCAGGCCGGTCAGGTCCGGCGTGCTGGGCAGGGTGGGGATGGCGTTGAGGACGCTCAGGGACGCGACGGAGGTCTTGGCGTCGGCGAGGGGCTGCACGCACGGGCCGAGCTCGTCGTGCCAGCGGGCGTGCACGCTGCCGTCGAGCAGGCCGACCTTGAGCAGGGTGTCCAGCGGGGTGGCGGGTGGCGTGAGGCCGCCGGTGACGGGGGCGGCGTTGTCCGGCGACGCGGTCTGCACCAGCGTGCCCGGTGTCTGCGGGGCCCGGCCCTGCACCGCGAAGCCGAGCGGGGACGCCTGCGCGATCGACCGCTCGTAGGACAAGAACGCCTCGGTGTTGGCCTGGGCGGAGGCGAGCCCGACGCCGATCTCGGCCGCCGACTGCTTGGGCAGCTGCTCGCCGAAGCCCGGCAGGATCGTGTTCGTCGGCGTCGAGTCCGGCGCGAGCCTGACCACCGCCAAGCCGGTGCCCGCGTCGCCGATCGCGTGCGTGCGGGGCGCCGGTCCGGCGGACACCGGCGGCTGGCCCGGGTCGCGCGGACCGGGCACCGGCGTGGTCGTGGGCTGGGCGAGGGCGGGTGCGGCGCAGAGCGCGACCAGCGCGGCGGCGACGGGCACGGCCATCAGGCGCATGTGGTCGGACCTCCAGGACAGCGGCGGTCGTCGTGCGGTGCTCACGTGAGCACCGTCACTTGTCGCTCTAACGACCATCCCCCCGTTCGGTGACGCCGGAGGGGTCGGCTATAGTTGTCGCGTCTCGCCGCCTTAGCTCAGTCGGCCAGAGCGGCTCACTCGTAATGAGCAGGTCATCGGTTCGATTCCGATAGGCGGCTCGCGAGATGCGAAGGCCCCGGGCGTCCGTCCGGGGCCTTCGCCACGTCCGGGGCACGTGTTCGTTCCCGTGCCGCTACCGTCGGGCCCTTGCCCGCTACCGTCGGGTCGACGACGCTGCTCCATCGGGGTGACCTTTTCACCATTGGCGTCAGCCGTGGGTCACCGTGTCGTTGCCACCGTGGAGGTGATGGCGATGGTCACGATGGTCGTGCTGACGGTGCTGGCCCTGCCGCTGGCCGTGCTCGCGGCACGCGTCGGGCGTCGGCGCTGGGTGCGGAGGCGGACCGTGGCGCGGGTCCGGGCGGAGTTGTTCCGGCACTGGGTGATGCGCGACGAGCCGAGCGGGCGGCACCTCATCCGGTCCTGACGACCGGCGCCGCGATCCTGGTGATCACGTCGCCGTAGCGGCGGGTCAGCTCGGCCTTCGCCGCGGCGGGCGGGCCCACGACGGCGAAGGCGGCCAGGACCTCGTCGGTGACGGCGCCGGCCATGTCGTCCCACCGCTGCCGCCGGGACAGGTGGTGCAGCTCCTCGTGCAGCTCGCCCCAGCCGTGCAGGTCCAGCACCCGGCGGTAGGCGGGCGTCGAGCCGTAGAACGCGATCTGCCGCCTGACCTCGGCCACGCCCCGCTCGTCGCACGCCACCAGCGACGGCCCGCTGATCTCCAGCCCCGCCAGGGGTTTGCCCGCCTTGGCCCGGCCGCGCGCCAACGCGGGCAGCGTCACTTCGCGCAGGTACCGCTCGGTGGTGAAGGAGTGGCACAGGAACCCGTCCGCCACCTCGCCCGCGACCTCGGTCATCAGCTCGCCCACGCCGGCCAGCCACACCTTCGGCGGGCCGTGCGGGTTGGGGCCGGGGTCGAAGAACGGCGTCATCAGCATGTGGGTGTAGAACTCGCCGCGGAACCTCAGCCGCTCGCCGGTGGCCCAGCTGTGCCAGATGGCGCGCAGCGCCAGCACGAACTCGCGCATGCGCGCGGCGGGCCGTGACCACGGCATGCCGAACCGCTTGGTGACGTGCGGCTCCACCTGCGAGCCCAGGCCGAGGTGGAACCGGCCGCCCGACAGCAGCTGCAGGTCGTTGGCCTGCACGGCGGTGCTCATCGGGTTGCGCGCGAACGCCACCGCGATCGCCGTGCCGAGGTCGAGCCCGTCCACCCGCCCGGCCACGCGGCCCAGCGCCAGGAACGGGTCGTGCCTGGTCTCGGCCAGCCAGAAGCCGTCACAGCCCTCGTCCGCCGCCGCTCGTGCCGCGGCCGACACGGTGCGGGGGTCGTACTCGATCTCCAGGCGGTCCACCTTCACGGCGCCCGAACCTACCCGCGAGCGGCGCCGGGCCGGGTCAGCGGTTGGGGCGCAGCGTCCACACGACGGTCATCTCGCCCGTCGTCACGCCGTTCGCGTCGGTGATCGTCACCGCGACGGGGAACTCCGGCCGCGTGCCCGCCTCCAGCTCGGCCACGACCTCCGCCGCGGGCCGGCCCAGCACCGCCTCGGCGCGCAGGTCGCCCAGCGCCAGCTTCTTGTAGGTGATCTCGGACCGCACCACCAACGGGGTCGCCTTGGCCAGGTGCGGCGCGAACGCGGCCATCACCACGGCGCCCGACGCGGTCTCCGCGACGCCGAACATCATCGCCGCGTGCGGTCCGCCGACGTGGTTGCGCAGTTCCTCGCGGTCCGGCAGCGCGGCGACCACGCGGTCGCCCGTGACCTCGGTGAACTCCACGCCCACGGTCTTGACCCACGGCACGGCCTGCTTCATCGCGTCGGCGACGAACGAGTGGTCAGCGCTCATGGCCGCTGATGCTACCCGCCGGTAACCATGAGACCCGAGTCACCGGCAATTCGTTTGCCATGTCACCCGTCCGAGCGCATGCTTGTACTCAGCAACTAGTTGGTTGATGCAAGCAAACGGAGTGTGCGATGGCGACCCCGGTGGGTGACGAGGTGCGGGTCGACGAGCTCGCCATGGCCGACCGGCTCGGCATGGCGTTGGTGCGGATGAACAAGATGCACGCCTGCGTCGCCGCGCACATGAGCAAGGCCGGCCTGGACAAGGCCTCCTTCGTGCTGCTGGCCAACCTCAACCACCTCGGCCCCTCGCGGGCCGGCGCGTTGGCGGAGGCGGTGTTCTCGGACCCGTCCACGGTCAGCCGCCAGGTGGCGACGCTGGTCAAGGACGGCCTGGTGGAACGCCGGGCCGACCCGGAGGACGGCCGGGCGAGCGTGCTGGCGGTGACCGAGGCGGGCGAGCGACTGCTCGCCGAACGCCGCGCGCAGCGCAACGTCGCACTGGCCCGCCTGTTCACGGACTGGTCCCCGCGGGAGTGGACCCAGTTCATCGAGTACTTCGAGCGCTTCGTGGGGGACTACGAGAAGGCGCTACCGGATTTCATCGCTGAGAGCGGACTGGGGCCGCGCTCAGAAGAGGAGAAGTGATGTCGGAAACGACAACCCGAGCGGACGCGCCGCCACCCGGCGCGGCCCTGCTCACCCACCGGCAGATCCTGACGATCCTGTCGGGCCTGCTGCTCGGGCTGTTCCTGGCCGCGCTCGACCAGATGATCGTGGCCACCGCCATGAAGACCATCGCGGACGAGCTGCACGGCCAGACGCTGCAAGCCTGGGCGACGACCGCGTACCTGATCACCGCGACGGTCTCCACGCCGCTGTACGGCAAGCTGTCCGACATCTACGGCCGCAAGCCGATGTACCTGACCGCGATCACGCTGTTCCTGGCGGGCTCGCTGCTGTCCGGCATCGCGAACTCGATGTACGAGCTGGCCGCGTTCCGCGCGGTGCAGGGCCTCGGCGCCGGCGGTCTGATGTCGCTGGCCATGGCGATCCTGGCGGACATCACCTCGCCGCGTGAGCGCAGCCGCTACACCGGCTACTTCATGGCGGTGTTCGGCATCTCCAGCGTCGCGGGCCCCGTGGTCGGCGGCCTGTTCGCGGGCATGGAGTCGTTCCTGGGCACGGCCGGCTGGCGCTGGGTGTTCCTGATCAACGTGCCGATCGCGCTGGTCGCGCTCGTCGTGGTGGCCAAGGTGCTCAACATCCCGCACCAGCGGGTGAACCACCGCATCGACTTCGTCGGTGCGGGCCTGCTGACCACCGGCCTGGTGCCGCTGCTGATCGTGGCCGAGCAGGGCCGCGGCTGGGGCTGGGCGTCGGGCACCTCGATCGCCATGTACGTCATCGGCGTGCTCGGCCTGGTCGGGTTCGTGCTCACCGAGAGGCGGATGGGCGACGAGGCGCTGCTCCCGCTGCGGCTGTTCAAGCGGCAGACGTTCGCGCTGGGCAACGTCATCAACTTCCTGCTCGGCGTCGGGATGTTCGGCGGCATGGTCTCGCTGCCGCTGTACCTGCAGATCGTGAAGGGCTACTCGGCCACCGAGTCCGGCCTGATGATGCTGCCGCTGACGCTCGGCATCATGTCGGCGGCGGGCACGAGCGGCAACATCACCGCCAAGACCGGCCGCTACAAGGTGTTCCCGATCATCGGGTTCGGGCTGATCACGGCCGCGCTGTTCGTCTTCAGCACGGTCGGCACGGACACGCCGATCTACCAGCCGCTGGCGCTGATGTTCTTCCTGGGCGCCGGGCTCGGCCTGTGCATGCAGACCCTGCTGGTGGCCATCCAGAACGACGCCGAGCCGCGCGACATGGGCGTGGCGACCTCGTCGGCCACGTTCTTCCGCCAGATCGGCGGCACGGTCGGCACCGCGGTGTTCCTGTCGATCCTGTTCAGCACGGTCGGCGACAAGATCGGCGACGCGCTGCGCTCGGCGGCGGCCACGCCCGACTTCCAGGCGGCGCTGGCCCGGCCGGAGAACCGCGAGTTCGCCGCCGGCCTGCAAGGCGGCGGCCCGGCGTTCGACCTGGACAACACCGAGTTCCTGACCAAGCTGGACCCGGCGCTGGCGCGGCCGTTCCTGGACGGCTTCTCCTCGTCGATCGACCTGGTGTTCCTGGTCGGAGGCCTGGTGACGGCGATCGGGTTCGCGGTGATCTGGTTCCTGCGCGAGGTGCCGCTGTCCAACCGGTCCGGCCTGGAGCGGGTGCAGGACGCGCAGGGCGAGAAGCCCGCGCCGATCGCGGCGCACTGACGCCTCGGCAACGCCCGAAAGCGCAAGAGGCCCGTCCCCGGAACCGGGGGCGGGCCTCTTCGCGGATCAGCTCAGTGGTCTTCGCCGCGGGCCACGGCGTCCTTCAGCCGCTGGTACGAGCGGACGATCTCGGCCTCGGCCTCGGTGCGGCCGACCCACGTCGCGCCCTCGACGCTCTTGCCCGGCTCCAGGTCCTTGTAGACCTCGAAGAAGTGCTGGATCTCCAGCCGGTAGAACTCGTTCAGGTGGTGGATGTCGCGCAGGTGCTCCGAGCGCGGGTCCTCCGCCGGGACGCAGAGCAGCTTGTCGTCGCCGCCCTTCTCGTCGGTCATCCGGAACATGCCGATCGCGCGCGAGCGGATCAGGCAGCCGGGGAACGTCGGCTCCTGGACCAGCACGAGGGCGTCGAGCGGGTCGCCGTCCTCACCGAGCGTGTCGTCGACGAACCCGTAGTCCGCCGGGTACTGAGTGGCCGTGAACAGGGTCCGGTCCAGCCGGATGCGCCCCGTCTTGTGGTCCATCTCGTACTTGTTGCGGACCCCCTTGGGGATCTCGATGGTGACGTCGAACTCCACTGCGCGGTCCTCGCTCGTCTTCGCCGTTCGTTACGCCACTAGTGTGGACTACGTCGTCTCGTCAACCCCTTGCCGAGGGTGTGACGTTGCCCGTACTCGACCGCGGAGGACTGCGTGCCCGACGAGCCATCGTGGCCGACCTTTGACGGTGACGAGGTCGACCGCGAGCCGCCGACGGTGCAGGTCAGACGGCCTGACCCGCCCACCGTGCGCATGCCGGCGCCGGTGCCCGCCAAGCCCGTGAGGGTGCCGCCGAAGCCCGTCGCGCCGCCCTCGCCCGCGCCGCCGACCGAGATCAAGTCGGAACCTGAACCGGTCCCTGAACCGATCACGGAACGTGAAGAGCCGTCGGTTCCGACGCGGCGGAAGCGCCCGTTCGTGTTGGGTGCGGCGGCGCTGCTCGTGGTCGCCCTCGCCGGCACCGCGCTCGTCGGGACGCAGCAGGGGTGGTTCGACGCCACGCCCGTGCCGACGACCGCCGCGCCGCTGCCGCCCGCGCCGGTGTCGTTGGCGATGAAGGGCGTCGGCGCGGACGGCAAGCCGGCCACGGCGGCGGGCGTGCGCGCGGTGCTGGCCGGTCCGGCCGCGAACGGGCTGCTGGCGCCGTTGTCGGGCGTGGTGGTGGACCCGGTGGCCGGCACGCCGCTGTGGAACCAGGGCGAGACGACGCCGCAGACCCCCGCGTCCACGATCAAGGTGCTCACCGCCGCGGCGGCGCTGCTGGCCCTGGACCACCGGGCCCAGTTCTCGACGAAGGTCGTGCGCGGGGCGCAGCCGGGCTCGGTCGTGCTGGTCGGCGGCGGCGACCCGACGCTGTCGTCCCGGCCCGCCGGCGAGACGACGGTCTACCCCGGCGCGGCCACGATCGACGACCTGGCCGCGCAGGTGCGCGCGTCGGGCGGCCAGGTGACGCAGGTGCAGTACGACGTGTCGCGGTACGCGGGTCCGGGCACCGCGCCCGGCTGGGACCCCAGCGACGTGCCGAACGGGTACGTGGCGCCGATCGAGCCGGTGATGCTGGACGGCGGGCGTGGCGACCCGACGAAGTACGACACGCCGCGCACGGCGACCCCCGCGGCGGTGGCGGCGCAGGCGTTGGCGCAGCGGTTGGGCGTGCCCGCGGTGGCGGCGGGCGTGGCGTCGCCCGCCGCGGAGGTGCTCGGCGAGGTGAAGTCCGCGCCGGTGGACCAGCTGGTCGAGAACCTGATGCAGATCTCGGACAACGTGCTGGCCGAGACGATGGCGCGGGAGGTGGCCAAGGCGCGCGGCCTGGAGCCGTCGTTCGCGGGCGCGACCCAGGCGGTGCGGGACGTGCTGACCGAGAACGGGTTCGACCTGTCGACGTCCACGATCGTGGACGGCAGCGGGTTGTCGCCGAACGACAAGGTGCCCGCGAAGCTGCTGGCGGACGTGCTCGTGGCGGCGGCGAAGCCGGACGCGTCCGACCCGAAGACGGCCAAGCTGCGGCCGTTGCTCACGGCCCTGCCGGTGGCGGGCGGCAGCGGCACGCTGGCGACCCGGTACGAGCAGTGGGGCGCGGGCGGCCGGGGCTGGGTGCGGGCCAAGACGGGCACGCTGACCTCGGTGAACACGCTCGCGGGCGTGGTGGTGGACGCGGACGGCAGGCTGCTGGTGTTCGCGTTCATGTCGTTGAGCCCCGAGCAGAACAACTCCTTGGTGCGCGGCGCGCTGGACGAGATGGCCGCCGCCCTCCGGACCTGCGGCTGCTGAACGCTCAAGACGTGGACGCGGGAGTGTCGGCCGGGCGGTCCCCGCAGGTAGCGTCAGGGGCGTGAACCCGGCGACGCAGGACCGCAGTGCCCCGGTCGATTGGGCCCTGGCCGTCACCACGGCGACCAGGCTCGTCCGGCCCGGCCCGATCGTGCCCAGAGCCGAGGCCGACATCGCCGTGCACCGCCTGCGCGAACTCGCCGTGGACGCCGAGGTGCACGTCCGCGAGCTCACCGGCCTCGGCCACGGCATGCCGCTCCAGCAGGGCGAAGTGGTCGACCGGCCGGCGTGGGTGCGCGCCGCCGTGCAGGGCCTCGCCGCCCTCACCGACGGCGCGCTGCCCAAGCAGTCCGGCGCGCTCAGCGGTGTCCTCGCGGGCACGGCGGGCGTCCAGGCGGGAGTCGTCATCGCCTTCCTCAGCGGCCGGGTGCTCGGCCAGTACGACCCGTTCTCCGAGGGCGGCAGGCTGCTGCTGGTCGCGCCGAACATCGTCGGCGCCCAACGGGCCCTCGACGTCTCCGGCGAGGACTTCAGCATGTGGGTCTGCCTGCACGAGGGCACCCACCGCCTCCAGTTCACCGCCGTGCCGTGGCTCGCCGAGCACTTCGCGGGCCTGGTCGCCACCCTGCTCGGCAGCATGGACGAGGGCTCCGCGCCACGCCTGCGCGACCTGCCGAAGCGGTTGCGCGAGTCGGGTGGCCTGGTGGAGCTGCTGCAGAGTCCCGGCCAGCGCGAGGTGCTCGATCGGCTGATCGCCTTGTCGACGTTGCTGGAAGGCCACGCCGACCACGTGATGGACGCGGTCGGCCCGGACGTCGTGCCGTCGGTCCGCACGATCCGCGAGCGCTTCACGGCCCGCCGCCAGGGCGGTGGCGTGCTGGACCGCGTGCTGCGCACGCTCCTCGGCGTGGAGGCGAAGGTCCGCCAGTACGCGGAGGGTGCGGCGTTCACCGGGCACGTCGTCGACGCGGTCGGCATGGACCGCTTCAACACCGTCTGGACCAGCGCCGACACCCTGCCGACGCGTGCGGAGATCGCCGACCCGGCCGGTTGGCTGCGTCGCGTCCAACCGTGAACGGACCGCTCGCCGAGGTGCGCACGGCCGTCAAGCGCTTCCTCGCCGAACACCGGCCCGACCCGGTCGCGGTGGCCGTCAGCGGCGGCGCGGACTCGCTCGCCCTGGCCGCCGTCACGGCCGGGCTGACGCGGGCACGCGCGGTCGTCGTGGACCACGGCCTGCAAGCCGACTCGGCGCAGGTCGCCGAACGGGCCGCGAGCACGTGCCGCGAGCTCGGCCTGGTCGCCGAGGTGCGCCGGGTGGAGGTCACCGGATCGGGTGGACCTGAGGCCGCCGCGCGCAAGGCCAGGTACGCCGCGCTGAGACCGGAGCGCGGGCTGGTCCTGCTCGGCCACACCAGGGACGACCAGGCCGAGACCGTCCTGCTGGGCCTGGGTCGCGGCTCGGGGCCGCGCAGCATCGCCGGCATGCGCGCGCACGACCCGCCGTGGGGCCGTCCGCTGCTGCGGGTCTCCAGGGCCGTGACGGAGGCCGCATGTGACGAACTCGGCCTCACGCCGTGGCGCGACCCGCACAACGAGGACCCGCGCTACACCAGGGTCCGCCTGCGCCGCGAGGTCCTGCCGCTGCTGGAGGACGTGCTCCAGGGCGGTGTGGCCGACGCCCTCGCCCGCACCGCCGCCCACCTGCGCGAGGACAACGACGCGCTGGACGAGCTGGCCGAGGCGTTCGACGGCGACCGCCGGTCGGTGGCCGACGTCGGGCGCCTGCCGACCGCCCTGCGCCGCCGCGTCCTGCGCCGCTGGCTGCTGGAGGAGAACGTGCCCGAGTTGTCCGACTCGCACCTGCGCCGGGTGGACGCGCTGGTGAGCGAGTGGCGCGGGCAGGGCGGCGTGTGGCTGCCCGGCGGCTTTGTGGCGCGGCGCGCGCATGGCAGGCTGCGAGTGGAACCAGTGCAGTCATGACAAAAGGGGAACCGTCCGTGTACGACGGCGACATCAGTTCCGTGCTCATCAGCGAGCAGGAGATCAGCGACAAGGTCACCGAGCTGGCCAACAAGGTCGCGGCTGACTACCCGGCCGACGGCGCGAACGACCTGGTGCTGATCACCGTGCTCAAGGGCGCGGTGATGTTCATGACCGACCTGGCCAGGGCGTTGCCGGTGCCGGTGCAGCTGGAGTTCATGGCGGTGAGCTCCTACGGCTCGTCGACCTCGTCCTCCGGCGTGGTGCGCATCCTCAAGGACCTCGACCGGGACATCGCGGACCGCGACGTGATCATCGTCGAGGACATCATCGACTCCGGTCTGACGCTGTCGTGGCTGCTCAAGAACCTGGCGTCGCGCAAGCCGCGGTCGCTGGAGGTCTGCACGCTGCTGCGCAAGCCGGACGCGGTCAAGGTCGAGGTGCCGGTGAAGTACGTCGGCTTCGAGATCCCGAACGAGTTCGTGGTCGGCTACGGCCTGGACTACGCCGAGCGCTACCGCGACCTGCCCTACATCGGCACCTTGGACCCCAAGGTCTACTCAAGCTGAGCACGTGAACGGGGGCGGCCCCGACCGGACCACCCCCGCGAGGTCGCGTCGGTCGTTCGCGTCCTCATTCCCGGCGATCACGCTTTTCGATCGTCGGGAATCAGGGCGCGAACGAC
>NZ_JBEOVG010000052.1:0-61651 GCF_040295345.1 Actinosynnema sp. NPDC002837 | reverse complement strand
GAAGCCCCCGACCGGCTCAGACGGTCGGGGGCTTCTGCGGTCACCGGCGGTGACGTCAGTGGGCGACGGCCACCGTCTGCGGCGGCAGGAGGGGGAGTCCGAGGATCATGTCGGACGCCTTCTCCGCGATCGCGATCGTCGGGCCGTTCGGGTTGGCGAACACCGTCGGCATGACCGACGCGTCCACGACCCGCAGGCCCTCCAGCCCCATGACCTTCAGCTCGGGGTCGACGACCATGCCCATCGCGCACGAACCGGCCGCGTGGTAGGCTGTCTCGGAGTACCGGCGCGCGTGGGCGCGCAGGTCCTTGTCCGAGTCGGACTCCGGCGGGTTGTGCAGCGCCTCGGCGTAGGGCTTGAGCGCCTTCTGGTTCGCGATCTCCATGGTGAGCCGCAGACCCGCCACCGCGGCGTCCATGTCGGACTCCTCGGCGAAGAAGTTGTGCAGGATCCTCGGCTTGGTGGTCGGGTCGGCCGAGGCGATCATGATGTTGCCCCGGCTCAGCGGGTCGATCACGTCCGCGCCGAAGGAGATCGCGTGCGCGGTCGGCACGCCGAGGCCGCCGTCGGCGAACATCACCGGCGCGGCGTGGAACTGCAGGTCGGGCAGCTCCAGGCCGGCCTGGGAGGCCACGAACCCACCGGACTCGGGGATGTTCGACGTGAGCGGGCCGCGGCCCTCCTCCATGAACTGCCGGACGTACTCCGGCTGCCCGGCCGCCAGCAGGCTCACCGGCTGGGAGGTGGTGTAGATCAGGAAGTCGTGCGTGTGGTCGATCAGGTTCTGGCCGACCATCGGCTGGTCCAGCACGACCGGGATGTCGAGCGCGCGCAGCAGCTCCGCCGGGCCGACACCCGACAGCTGCAGGAGCTGCGGGGTGTTGTAGGCGCCCGCGGACAGGATGACCTCGCGCGCGGCGCGGATCTCGAACTGCTCGCTGAGCCGGGAGGCGGCGACGCCCACCGCGCGGCCGTTCTCGAACAGCACCCGGTGCACGAGCATGTCGGTCTCGACGGTCAGGTTCGGGCGCGCCATCGACGGGTGCAGGTAGGCCACCGCGCTGCTGCACCGGCGACCGTCCCGCTGCGTCACCTGGTAGAAGCCGAAGCCCTCCTCCTTGGCCGCGTTGAAGTCGTGGTTGGCCGGGTAGCCCGCCTCCAGTGCCGCCTCGACGAACGCGGTCGTCATCGGGTTGTTGGAACGGTTGTCCGACACCGACAGCGGCCCGCCGACGCCGTGGTACTCGTCGGCGCCGCGCTCGTTGTCCTCGGACCGCTTGAAGTACGGCAGCAGCTCGTCGTAGCTCCAGCCCGGCTGGTTCCACGCGTCGTAGCGCTCGCGGGCGCCCCGGATGTACACCATGCCGTTCATGCCGCTGGTGCCGCCGAGCATGCGGCCGCGCGGCAGGTAGATGCGGCGGTTGTCGGCGTACGGCTCGACGTGGGTGTCGTAGTCCCAGTCGAGGTTGGTGCGGAAGAGCTGGGCGCACGCGGCCGGGATGTGGATGTTCTGGGAGCTGTCGACCGGTCCGGCCTCGATCAGGCAGACCTTGACGTCCGGGTCCTCACTCAGTCGAGCGGCGAGCACGCACCCAGCGGAGCCGGCGCCGACGATAACGTAATCGTACATCCGCAATCCTTTCCCGGATTTCGTCCTGGAGAAATGCGCCGACCTGCCCCCGCGTCACCGTTGCCGGCGGTGCGGGCGACTGTCAACGAGGTGTGCAAACCACGGTCAGGCCATCGAGCTGGTTGCGCGCGCAACGGCAATGGGGGACCGGATCGTCACCGTGGACGCTACCGCAACCCGGCGGTCGGAGAATTGTCGAGCGCCCGGCCGTACGGGAACCCGAATCTTCGCGACGCCAGTCGTGGCGGCGACCGGTGCGGCAGTGGCTGTCCGATTCGTCCTGGTCGCGACGAAGCAGCCGGAACCATTGCTCCCCCAGTCCATGGCAATAACGTCGTCATCGTGGCTCGGGCGATCGGGGCGGGACTACTCCGGGGTTGCCCTGACAGGCGCCGCGATCGCCCGCGAATGCCGTGCGGATTGACTGGTGCGATGCGCGTGTATGTGGCCCGTAGTGGATCGGTTGGTGTCCGACCCCTGCGGTCGGGCGCTGTCGAAACCAGCGGTCGGTTCGAGTTGCATGCAGATAAAGTGCAGGTCAGAGCAGTCTTGTGAGCATAACTCACTAATTGGAACCTCGCTGGAACCCTTGGGTGTTCTTCTTGTCTCGCGTGCGGGGCGGTCGGCCCCGCTGGGGCTTCGTCGCCACCGGAGGAGTGGTTCGGAGTGCCGCTGTGCGGGGTTCGCCCGCGTGTCGCACCCGGTCTTGCCGGTCTTCTCGGGGATCATTCCGACATCGGGCGTGAAGTGCCCTCAAAAGGGTCCGGGGTGCCACCGAAATCTTTCGTGCGGATTCGACCGTTATGTCCGAATCTTCGTGAATGGAGCGATTGGTGCACTTCTTTCCCGATTCACGGACGGCCATTCGGTCGATACGGCCGCAGTGGGCCGGTCGCCCGGTGTGCCAATCATCGGCGGTCGCCGGCCGTGATCGACACAAAGCAACACGGGAGAAGTGACGTCAGTTCGATCCGGGGCAGTATCGGGAGTGCCGGACGTGCGTTGCGCGTTTTACGGCGATCATTTCCGATGCGGCCGACTGGTTCTGCGGAACTGGTTCCCGCTGCTCGCGCGGGAACCGACGAGGAGGAAGCACATGGCTACGGCCACCACAGATCGCGAAGCGCAGCTCGATGCCTACTACGGGCCCTTCACCACGGAGAAGGAGAAGGAGGTCCTGAGCGTCCCGCTCCGCCTCGTCGCGGCGTGGGCCGAGAACGACGCGAACGGTGTGGCGGCGGTCTTCGCCGAGGACGGCATCCTCATCCTGCCGGGTGACGTGTTCAAGCAGGGCCGCGACGAGATCCGCTCGTTCATGAAGGCCGCGTACGCGGGCCCCTTCAAGGGCAGCGGCGTGACCGGCAACCCGGTCGACGTCCGGTTCTACTCCGACGACGTCGCGCTGCTGCGCACGCACGGCGGCATCCTGGCCCCGGGTGAGACCGAGATCGCGCCCGAGCTCGCGGTCCGGTCGACCTGGGTCTGCGTCAAGCGGAACGGCACCTGGTTGCTCGCCGGTTACCAGAACAGCCCGCGCGGCGAGGGCGCGACGCTGCGCTGGTAACCGGTTCGAGGCGCGCCCCGCCGGCGCGCGCGAATGACCTCTGGCGGTCGAGTGCCTCCCGGACGACCGCCGGTCGGGGGCCACGCCGGAGGTCAGGGCGGATCAGCGGCGTCGCCCCTGTCGCTGCTGATCCGCCCATGCGCGGGCGGAACTTGTCGCCCCGGGCGGGGAGCGTGACCGGGAATCCGTCCGAAGAGGACACACATGCCCGAAGCCGGCACTGGCTCGATCACCAGGCGTTCAAGAAGAACAGCACCCAGCCGACCGCGGAGGAGAGAAAATGGATTCCAAGGCCTCATCGCTCGTCGCCCAGGCCAAGCAGTGGGCGACCTACTACGGTGACTACACGACGGGCCCGGAGGGCGCCGCGCTGACCATCGTGCTGCGCTTCCGCGCCCTGTGGGAGGACAACGACGCCGAGGGCATCACCGACCTGTTCGTCGAGAACGGCAGCCTGCTGCTGGGCGACGAGCAGCTCAAGGGCCACGGCGAGATCCACGCGTACCTCACGGCGGCGTTCAACGCGGGCTTCAGCGGCACGAAGCTGATCGACGAGGTCGCGGACGTCCGGCTCCTGAGCCCCGACGTCGCGATGGTCATCACGACGGGCGGGCTGGCGGCCAAGGACGCCACGTCCGTCCCGGAGGGCAACTCCTCCCGCACCATGTGGGTCGTCGTGAAGCGCGACGGCGACTGGTGGCTCGCGTCCTACCAGTCCAGCCCGCTCCAGGGCTGACCCACTTCCAGCACGTCCGCAGGCCGCGCACGGTCCAGAGGTCGCAACGACGGGTCGTGCGCGGCGTCCGGCGGTGCGCGGACCGCTCGTTCGGAGAAGGAGAACCGGATGTACGACTATGTGATCGTCGGCGGCGGGTCCGCGGGCTGCGTGCTCGCGGCACGCCTCACCGAGGACCCGGACGTCACCGTGTGCCTGGTGGAAGCCGGTCCGCTCGACACCGTGGAGAACATCCACGTGCCGGCCGGTTTCGCGAAGCTGTTCCGCACGGGCGTGGACTGGGACTACGACACCCACGACGAGCCGGGCCTCAACGGGCGCCGCGTGTTCCTGCCGCAGGGCCGGGTGCTGGGCGGCACCAGCTCCATCAACTCGATGATCTACGTGCGCGGCAACCCGCTCGACTTCGACGCCTGGGGGCAGCCGGGGTGGGGTTTCGACGACCTGCTGGGCTACTTCCTGCGCTCGGAGGACAACGACCGCGGCGAGTCGGCGTTCCACGGCGTGGGCGGTCCGCTGGGCGTGTCGGACAACCGCGCCCGCAACCCCATGTCGACCGCGTTCCTCGACGCCGCCGCGGCCGCCGGGTTCGACGCCAACGACGACTTCAACGGCCCCGCCCAGGACGGGTTCGGCTACTTCCAGGTCACCCAGCGCGACGGCCGCCGGTCCAGCGCCGCGACCGCGTTCCTGCACCCGGTGCTGCACCGCCCGAACCTCACGTTGGAGGCGAACCTCCAGACCCACCGCGTGCTGGTCGAGGGCGGACGCGCCACGGGTGTGGTCGGCTACCGCGCCGGCGAGGAGATCACCGTGCGCGCCGAGCGCGAGGTCGTCCTCGCCGCCGGGGCGTACAACTCGCCGCAGCTGCTGATGCTGTCGGGCATCGGGCCGGCCGCGATGCTGGGCGCGCTGAACATCCCGGTCGTGCTCGACCAGCCGCTGGTCGGGCAGAACCTCCAGGACCACGCGCTCGTGCCGCTGGTCTACACCCACCGGCACCCGATCAGCATGCTGGCGGCGGGCGCTCCCGAGTCCGTCCAGCAGTTCATCACCGAGGGTCGGGGCCCGCTGACCTCCAACGGCCCCGAGGCCGGCGGTTTCGTGCGGACGGTCGGCGGCCTGCCCGCGCCGGACGTCGAGTTCCTGACCGCGCCGGTGATGATCGCGGACAGCGGCCTGGCCGCGCCCACGGCGCACGCGATCACGCTGGGGGCGTCCCTGCTCACGCCGCTGAGCCGCGGGCACGTGTCGCTGGGCTCGGACGACCCGACGGCCAAGCCGCGGATCGTGCACAACTACTACGCCGACCCCGCCGACCTGGACACGGCCGTGCGCGCGTTGCGGATCGCGTTGGAGATCGCCGGCACGGCGCCGCTGGAGCCGTACACGGAGACGGCGTTCCGGCCGCCGGCGTCCACTTCGGAGGAGGACCTGCGCGCCTACGCGCGGGCCCGCACGCAGTCGACCTACCACCCCGTGGGCACGTGCGCGATGGGGCAGGTCGTGGACGCCGAACTGCGCGTCATGGGCATCGAGGGGCTGCGCGTGGTCGACGCCTCGGTGATGCCGACGATCACCCGCGGCAACACCAACGCCCCGGTCATCGCCATCGCCGAGAAGGCCGCCGACCTCATCAGCGGCGCCCCGGCGCTCCCGTCGCGCGGCACCGAAGCCCTGGCCGCTTGAGGGGTTCGCGGGTGCGGCGGATCGGCCGGACGGCACGCCCGTCCGCCGATCCGCCACGTCCGCGCACCGTGCCCGACGGCCGAGTCGTCACGGCGCCACAGGCGTGCCATACCCTTGCTCCGGAGCGGCGGCGTGACCGGAGGAGTCGATGCTGGGATGACGGCTGAGCGACCGATGCCCACGCAGGACGACGTGCTCGGGTACTTCGACACGCTGTCGAACTGGGGGCGCTGGGGCGACGACGACGAGCTCGGCACGCTGAACCACATCACCGACGACGTCCGGCTGGCGGCGGCGCGGGCCGTGCGCCACGGCCGGGGCGTGTCGTGCGCGTGGGAGGTCGCCGTGCCGGAGGAGATGGAGCGGGCGACCACGACGTGCCCGTGCGCGGCCGACATGCCCGGCGCCGAGAACATGCCGGTGCCCGGTTTCCGCAACGACCGGCGGTGGGGCTTCTCCTTGGAGCGGCTCGGCCTCACGTTCCACGGCAACACCGTGACCCACGTCGACTCGCCGTGCCACCTCTTCTGGGACGGCACGATGTACAACGGGCGGTCGCACTCGTTGGTCGACCCCGCGACGGGATCGGCGTGGGCGGCTGTCACGGCGGCGGCGAACGGGATCGTCACGCGTGGCGTCCTGCTGGATGTCGCGAGGGTCCGCGATGTGCCGTGGCTGGAACCGGGGCAGGGCGTGTTCCCCGAGGACCTGGAGGAGGCCGAACGCCGGCAGGGCGTGCGGGTGCGGTCCGGCGACGCGGTGCTCCTGCGTACCGGCCATGGCCGCGCCCGGCACGAGGCCGGCCCGTCCGGCGGTGTCACGCAGGCCGGCTGGCACGCGTCCTGCCTGCCGTGGCTGCACGAACGCGGGGTCGCGCTGATCGGCGCCGACACCCCTCAGGACGTTCAGCCGTCGGGGTACGAGGACGTGTTGATGCCGGTGCACGCCGTGGGTCTCGTCGCGATGGGCCTGTGGTTGCTCGACAACTGCGACCTGGAGGCGTGCGCGACGACCGCCGCCGAGCTCGGCCAGTGGGACTTCCAGCTCGCGGTGGCGCCGGTCCGCTTCGCCGGCACGTCCGGCAGCCCGGTCAACCCGATCGCCACGTTCTGACCGCGAGACCCGCGGATCGCCTCGCCGTCGCCCGGCAGCCGGAGGTAGCGCGCACGTGGTGCGGGCGGCTTTGGAGAACGTCGACAGAAATGCGCGGCTCGCCTTGGTGGTTTCGGCATGTCGTGGCCTCGGCGTGGGCCACTACGTTGGCGGGCATGGACAATGACGTTCGTCACGCCGCGCCGCGTGCCCGCTTCGATCGCCAGGGGCGGCGCCTGCTCGTGCTCGGCATCGGGGTCTTAGCCGTGCTCGTCTCCGCCACCGTGCTGGCCTTGAAGGACCTCGGCGCGGTGATGGTGCACTTCGTGGCCCAGGGGACGCCGGTCTGGGCGCTGGGCCTGTTCGTCTTCGCCGTGTGCGCGGGCATCGCGAAGATCGTGGCCTCGTTCAGCGAACCCATGGGCCGCGTCGTGCGGATAGTCGAACTCCGCCGGGCGGCCGGCGACGATCCCGGCCGCGACGACTGAGCCGCGCGCCCGTGCGGCGGGTCATCGCCGCGGCTGGAAGTAGCGCTTCGTGATGTGGTTGCCGACGGCCGTGCCGAGCGCGGTGCCGTCGACGTCCGCGGACCGGAAGTGGATGCCTGCCCAGATGCGGGCTCCGACGACCTCGGCGGTCGCCTGCGAGAAGCTGTCGAAGTGCCGCGTGGTGCCGCTGTCGACGCTGAACGCGCTGAAGGGGACGCGGTCCCGGCCGAAGAAGTGCGCGTACGCCGTCATCTGCGCGGCCGTGCGGCACGTGTGGCCGGAGGGGTAGTCGGGGTTCGGCGGGGTCGTCACCAGCGGGGTCCAGCCGGGGTCGGCCGCGGTGGCGGGGTTGCCGTCGGTGTCGGCGGACCGGATGGCGGTGATCGGCCGCCAGAAGTGCCAGAACTCCTTGTCGTTCGCGCACGCGATCGCGCCGTCCGCGCCCGTGACGTCCGCCAGCGCGTAGAAGCGCGCGGTCTCCAGGACGTCGAGTCGTTGGGTGACGGCGAGGTCCCGCTTCATCCCCCAGCTGACGGAACGTCGGTCGTGCCACCAGAGCGCCGCGTCGGTCTGGTCCGCGGTGCGGGCGGTGCTCGTCGCCGAGCCCAACCGCTTGACCTCGTCGAAATCGCGGGCGTACGCGTGGCTCGTGACCGCCGGCGGCCCCGGGGTGCGGAACATGGTCGCGTCCGGAACGGCGAACGGCTTCAGGAAACCCACCCAGGCTCCCGTGTTCTCGAAGCCAGGGGGAGTGGGGCGGTACTGGCCCGGCTCCGTGCCGACGGTCCAGGGCCGGGGGTCGAAGGCGCCGTCGTCCTGCCGTGCCGTGATCATCGCGGCGGCGGCCTGTGCGCCGACCCGGATGCCGTCGCGCTTCGCCGGTCCCTCGGGGATGCCGGCGAGCCACTGGTGGTACTGCGTGCGCAGCCTTTCCCGCTGTGCCGGGAAGATCGCGTCCAGCACCCGGTAGGCGGCCGTGCCGACGGCGGCGTCCGTCGACTCGCGCCCGTTGGCCCGCGGTGCGACGAGGTAGGGCTCGTACGGCGTGCCGGCGATCGCGTTCACCGCGTCGTAGACCGCGCCGCTGACCATCGCGAAACCGCGTCCGGCGACCTGTGGCGGCGACTGCTGCGCGACGTCCCAGATGGCGGTCTGCGCGTTGAGGTCCCAGACGACGACCGCGTTCGGTGACGCGTTCGCCTCGGCGACGGCCGGCGGCGCGAGGGCGAGCGACGCCGTCAGGGCAAGAACCGCGTGAACCGCCGTGCGGCGCGTCATGACCATCGTCAACCCCGGCTGTATCCCTAGCGCATCGACACGACTACGCAACGTATCGCCAGGTGTCGGGCAGGCGCAACACCCAGCCGCCGCCGCAGGCGGGTTCGGGTCGATCTCATCCATGACCTGCGGTTTTTCCCCTGGAGGTCGGCCGGAGGTCGGAGGTCACCTGTTCGTGTGGTCCACGCGCCGTGCGGGGCCGTGCAAAGGAAAACCCCCGGCTCGGCCACCGACGTCTCGTGGACGGAGGTGGCCGAACCGGGGTCCCGGGTGTGCGGTCAGGCGGCCGCCGGGCCCCGGTAGGTGGCGCTGCCGAAGGCGAGCATCGGGTAGCCGACGAACCCGAACAGCCAGAGGCCGACGACGCCGAACCCGCTGCCCTTGCCGAACGACTTCGCCATGTCGATCGCGACGAGCAGCGAGATGACGATGTTGACGACCGGGATGAAGAACAGGATCAGCCACCAGCCGGGACGGCCCACGATCTTCAGCTGCACGTAGATGTTGTAGAGCGGGATGATCGCCGCCCACCCGGGCTTGCCCGCCTTCGCGAAGACCTTCCACATGGCCACGATCAGGAAGAGGCCGATCACCGCGCCGATGACGGCGGGGATGACGAGGGCGGACGAGTCGGTCTGGTTCACCGCGTGATTCCTTCCGGCAACCGGCGGAGGTGCGGGCGCTGATCGCACGCATCGGGGTTCCCCCAGCCGGTCGTGGCGCGGAACGTTCCCAGTCGGCGGGCGCGAACGCACCGGTGTTGGCCGATTCGTGAGCCGTTCGAGATCAATCCAGTGCTCGGGCCCGCCGGGTCGCCGGGCCGCCGGTGTCCGGCCATCAAACGGGTGATGACGGCCGGAGGTGCTGCGGTCGAACAGCCGGGGTGCCATGTTGAGAGGTGGCGTAGTGGCGTGCACTCTCGCGGGAGGCGCGATGCGGCGGACAACGGTCGTCCTGCTGTCGGTGACGGGCCTGCTCGCGGGGTGCCTCGGCCAGGCGCGGGACGAGGACCCGGCCCGCAACGCCGACGCCAGGGAAGTCACGTTGACGATCACGGCCAACGCGGTGGCGGGCGGGAAGAACGCGCGCGGCGCGGACTGGATCGCGAACTGGGTGATCCCCAGGTTCACCGAGGCGCAGAAGGCCAAGGGCGTGGACGCCACGGTCCGCTTCGAGCAGAACGGCGCCGGCGACGAGGACTTCAAGACGAAGGTCGCGCTGGACCTCAAGACCGGCGGCGGCGGTGACGTCGTCGAGTTGGACGGCATCTGGCTCGGCGAGTTCGCCCAGGCCGGTCTGGTCGAGCCGCTGGACGACGTCGTCGGCGGGGACGAGGTCGACTCGTGGGACGGCTGGCGGCAGATCCCCGCCGCCGTGCAGGGCCTCGGCGAGTTCGACGGCCGGCGCTACGGCGTGCCGATGGGCACCGACGGCCGGGTGCTGTTCTACAACAAGAAGCTGTTCGCGCAGGCCGGCCTGCCCACCGACTGGCAGCCGCGCAGCTGGGACGACGTCCTCGACACCGCCGCGAAGCTCAAGTCGCTGCCCGGGGTCTGGCCGCTGCAGCTCAACGCCGGCACCGCGATGGGCGAGGCCACCACGATGCAGGGCGTGCTGCCCGCGTTGGTGGGCACCGGCACGGCCGTGCACGAGGACGGCAAGTGGCAGGGCGCCACGGCCGGCGTCATGGACGTCCTCTCGCTCTACCAGCGCGTCTACCGGGACGGGCTCGGCGACCCGATCCTCCAGCAGGAGGCGAAGGGCCGTGACCGGTCGTTCGCGCTGTTCGCCGAGAACAAGATCGGCATCCTGCTGGAGAGCGACTACTTCTGGCGCTCGGTGGTCGAGCCGCGCGTCGGCGTCGCCAAGATGGCCGACCGCGACACGGCCGTCGGGTGGGCGCTGATCCCCGCCCGCGTGCCCGGCGCCGGGGTCGGCGGCCAGGACTTCGTCAGCATGTCCGGTGGCGGCGTGCGGGTGGTCAACCCGAACACGCCGTACCCGCGGCAGGCGTGGGAGCTCATGGAGTTCCTCAACTCGGCCGAGGCTGTCAAGTCGGCGTTGGCGGGCGCCGCGCAGGTCACCCAGCGCACCGACGTGAACGACGAGGTGCTGGCGGGCGACCCGATGCTGGCCTTCATCGCCGAACGCGTGCTGCCGATCACCCGCTACCGGCCCGGCCTGGCGGACTACCCGAAGGTGTCGGCGGCGTTGCGGCAGGCGACCGCCGACGTGGTGGCGGGCAAGAGCCCGGAGGACGCCGCGAGGTCCTACCACGACGCGCTGGTCGAGGCGGTCGGCGAGGACGCCGTTGCGGGCGGCTGAGGACCGCGACCCGGCGGGGCTCGGCACGACGCGGGCGATCGGGTTCCTCGCGCCGGCGCTGCTGCTGATCGGCCTGTTCCTGGTGTTCCCGGCGCTGTGGACGCTCTACATCGGGATCACCGACTACCAGCTGACCGGACCGGCCGCGGCCGAGCCGAGCGTGGTCGGCCTGGACAACTTCGCCACGGCGCTGGCCGACCCGCTGTTCGCCAACTCGCTCTGGCTGACCGCGCTGTTCGTGCTCGGCTCCGCGCTCGTCGGGCAGAACGCGCTCGGCTTCGCGCTCGCCTGGCTCCTGCGCCGGGTGCGGCCGCGGCTGCGGCGCGTCGTCGAGGCATTCGTGCTGCTGGCGTGGATCCTGCCGGGTCCCGTCGTCGCCTACCTGTGGTTCGCCGTGCTGAGCCGGGACGGCGGCACGCTCGGCCTGCTCCTCGGCCAACCGGGGACGGCGTGGCTGGTCGAGTACCCGATGGCGAGCCTGATCGTGTTCAACACCTGGCGCGGCACGGCGTTCTCCATGCTGCTGTACAACTCCGCGCTGCGAGCCGTGCCGCCGTCGCACCTGGAGACCGCCCGGCTGGCCGGCGCGGGCGGCTGGCAGACCGTGCGCGACGTGGTGTTCCCGCACATCCGCGGGCACGTGCTGACCAACACGCTGCTGATCAGCCTGTGGACGGCCAACGACTTCACGCCGTTCCTGCTCACCGCGGGCGGCCCGAACCACGAGTCCGAGGTGCTGCCCGTGCTGATCTACCGGCAGGCGTTGGAGAGCGGCCGGCTCGGGTACGCGTCGGCGATGTCGTTGCTGCTGCTGGTCGGGAACCTGGCGGTGGCGCTGGTGTACCTGCGGCTGTTGCGCAGGCGCGCGTGACACCGGGGTCGGTGGTGCGCCGGATCGGCTTCCACGTGCTGATCGCGGTGGTGCTGGCGTTCTTCGCGGTGCCGATGCTGTGGCTGGCCGGCGCGCCGTTCGACGCGCGGCCGGGCTTCGGCATCCGCTGGCCGGAGTGGACGTCGGCGAACGTCATCGCCACCCTCGGCCACCCGTACGTGGTGCGGTCGCTGGTCAACTCGCTGGTGCTGTGCCTGGTGGCGACCGCGGTGACGACGGCGTTCGCCGCCCTGGCCGCCTACGCGCTCTCCCGCGTGCGCATCCCCGGCCGGGACGTGCTGCTGTACGTGCTGCTGTTGCTGTCCAGCGTGGTCACGGGCACCGCGGCCATGGTGCCGCTGTTCGTGCTGATGCTGCAGCTCGGGCTCATCGACTCCCGCTTCGGCACGGCGCTGGTGATCGCGGGCGGCATGCTGCCCGCCGCCATCTTCATCCTGAAGGACTTCGTGGACTCCGTGCCGCGCTCGTACGAGGAGTCCGCGCGGGTGTTCGGCGCCTCGCCCCGGCAGGTGCTCGGGCACGTGGTGCTGCCGACCGCCAGGCCGGGGCTGGCGATGATCCTGGTGTGGTCGTTCGTCAACGCGTGGGGCAACTTCCTGCTGCCGTTCCTGCTGCTGCGCGACGTCGGCAAGCAGCCGGCCGCGGTGCTGATGCGGACGTTGCAGGACGAGGGCGGCAGCGCCAACCTGACCGTGATCCCGGTGTTCTCGCTGCTGTACTCCATCCCGGTCGTGCTGCTGTACCTGGTCGTCGACAAGCGCTACGGGTTCCGATTCCACGGGGGGATCAAGAGCTGATGGCGGGCATCGACATCACCGGTCTGTCCACTGTGTACCCGAACGGGGTGCGCGCGGTGGACGGCCTCGACCTGGGCGTCGTGGACGGCGAGCTGTTCGCGCTGCTCGGACCGTCCGGCTGCGGCAAGACCACGTTGCTGCGCACGATCGCCGGCCTCGAGCTGCCCTCGGCGGGCGCCATCGCGATCGGGTCGCGCGACGTGACCCGCCTGCCACCCGGCGGGCGCGGGGTGGCGATGGTGTTCCAGGACTACGCGTTGTTCCCGCACATGACGGTGGCGGAGAACATCGCCTACCCGCTGCGCGTGCGCCGTGCGCCCAAAGCGCGGCAACGGGAAGCGGCGGTCGAGGTGGCCGAGGGCCTGAGCCTGTCCGCGCTGCTCGACCGCAGGCCCGGTCAGCTGTCCGGCGGTCAGCAGCAGCGGGCGGCGCTGGGGCGGGCCGTCGCCGCGGGCGCCGACGTCCTGCTGCTGGACGAGCCGCTGTCCAACCTGGACGCCCGGTTGCGGCTGGAGGCCAGGACGTTCCTCAAGCGGTTGCAGCACGAGCTGGCGCTCACGACCGTCTTCGTGACCCACGACCAGGCCGAGGCGCTGGCGCTGGCCGACCGGATCGCGGTGATGGAGGCGGGCCGGCTCCGCCAGCTGGGCACGCCGCGCGAGGTGTTCCAACGGCCCGCCGACACGTTCGTCGCGAACTTCATCGGCTCCACCCCGATGAACCTGATCGGGGCCCGGACCCGCGACGGTCACGTCGAGTGCGCCGGGACCAGGCTGCCGGGCCCGCCGGGACTGGCCGACGGCACCCCCGTCGTGGTGGGCGTGCGGCCCGAGTACCTGGCGCCGGCCGGCGAGGGCATCACGGGCCGGGTGTCCACGGTCGAGAACCTGGGTGTCTCGTCATTGGTGACCCTCGACTGCCCGGACGGCACGCTGATCAGCCTCACCGTGCCGGAGCAGGAGGAGCCCGCCCTCGGCACGTCCCTCACCGTCGCCGCCGCACCCGGCAGGCTGCTGTACTACGGCGCGGACGACGGCCGCCTGCTGGGCGGCTGACCGGTCCGAGGGAGCGCACCTCGCGCGACGTGGTTCCGGACCGCGCGAGGCACGCCGCCGGCGTGCCGGAACGTCGCTACACTCGGTGATCTTCCGGCGGAGGGTGTCCGATGTTCGAGTTGGTGGCGAAGCTCGCGGAGATCTTGTCGTCACACTGGGTGCGGTTCCTCGACGGTCGGCGGTCCGGGCGCGATGCCGAGGTCGCGGCGCACGTCGTCGGCGTGGTGCTCGCCCTCCAGGACCTGTGCGTGCGCGGCGAGCGGCTGCTCGTGCTCGCCGAGGAGCTGGCCGGCGACTCGCCCGGGCCGCGGACCTCGGCGGAGTTCGAGGGCGTGCTGGCCGAGCAGGTGCGCGAGGTCGGGGCGCTGCGGCTGCGGCTGTCGGACGCGAAGCCGCTGCTGGCCACCGTCGACCCGCTGTTCTACCCGGAGCTCGCCCCGGTCGTGGACCAGAAGTCCGGTCTGCTGACGCGGTGGACCAGGCAGGCGTCGCTGAGCGCGTTCTCCACCACGACGTTGTTCTTCCTGCCGTCGCGCGACGTGGCGAGCCTCGTCGAGGAGGCGGGCGCGGGAGCCGAACTCGACCGCGGCCCGTACGCGCACGCCGTGGCCGAGGGCGTGCGCGCGGTCCGGGCGCGGGAGCTGCGGGACCTGCGCACCGCCGCCGCCAAGGGCGCCGGGATCCACGCCGAGATCGCCACCGCACGGGCGGGCCTGGCCCGCACCAAGGACTTCTGCGCGACGTTGCTCCGGGCGACCGAGGCCGCCGTGGGCCCGGAGGCCATGACGCGGCTGCGGCGCGAACTGCTCCCCTGACCGATCGGGTCAGCGGTGGTGCCGCAGCGCCCGGACCAGCTCCGGGTCGCGCGGGTAGCCCATCGTGGCGAACGCGATGCTGCCGATGTCGGTGGCCAGGACCGTCGTCCGCGCGAAACCCAGCAGCACGGCCAGCCGGTCGACGTTGAACATCATCCGCTGGAACAGGCCGGTGCGCCGGAGGGGTTCGTCGAGGCGGACCTCGTCCACGCTCAGCTCGACCCGGTTCGACCAGCTGAACTGGAGCAGCGCGGTGGCGGCGCCCTCGCGCAGGACGAGGTCGACGCTGCCGGTCCCGCCGGGGTACAGCGCGAGGTCGGCGCGCGCCCCGTCGAGCCGGTGCAGCAGCGTCGCGGCGAACCGGGACGGGCTGATCGGCGCCCACGCGCGCCACGTCGCCACGAACTCGTCGTCCAGGCCCACGACGGTCAACCCGAGCTCCAGCCGGCGGAAGGCCGCGATGTCGACGGGTTCGGCGGCGTGGTCGGGTCGCCCGGCCGGCGTCACCGAGATCCGAGCCGCGTCGGCCACCAGTTCGTCCCACAGCGGGTCGGGGCGGAACGGCGGGAACGGCAGGTCGCCGCCGAGCGCCTCCCAGGCGCGCCGCCACCACGCCACCGCGCGCACGGGCCGCATCCCGACGAGCGTGGCCGCGACGACTTGGCACCGCACCAGCACCAGCGACGCGCCGACCGCGACCAGCTCGATCGAACCCGGCCGCTCGCTCGTCAGGGCCGCGTGCTCGGCGGCGTGCTCCATCTCGGAGTAGGCCACGACGTGGGGCGCGTCGGCGATCCGGTACTCGATGGCCGAGTCCAGCACGGCCCCGGTGCTCACCGGCTGGAACACGACGTCGTTTGGGGTGAGGATCAACGGCCACACGCCGTGCTCGTCGCCCATCACGAACTCCACGGCGGGGTCGCCGTCGGGCGCGCGGATGTCGCGGCACCGGCGGACCGCGCCGGCGTCGATCAGGAGGGCGTCGTCGAGGGCGGGCACGTGCACGCGGACGCCGTTCGCGACGGCGGTCACCCGGAGGCCGGGCAGGTGTTCGAGCGCGCGGATGACGTCCGTGACGTCCATGCGGCCTCCGATCGTCGGGTGCGGCCATTGTCCACGCACGCGCAACGCAAGAACGCCGATCTCTCCGAGCGGCGGTTGTCGCGGGCCGGCCGGATTGCGGCGTGGTGCGCTCGGCGGCGTTTGCGCCGGTGCCCGGCGTCAGCGGTCGATGGCGATGTCGACGGCGACCGGTGCGCCCGTCGCGTCCACGTCCAGGTGGACGGGGAAGAACCCGTCACCGATGGAGGTCATCGCCATCATGACGTCGGCGCCGCCGACCGCGAGGGTGGCGGCCTCGTGGTCGGCGGCCCGGACGGCCGCCATCACCTGCCAGTGGTGCGAGTGCGGGCGGAAGTCGAGGGCGAACCTGCGCTCCGGCTCGGACCTCTTGCGCTCCTCCAAGGCGACCGCCCGCCGGTACGCCTCCCGGATCGGGAGGGAGAGCCAGCCGTAGGCGTCGTCACCCGGCGTGCCGGTGCGACCCGCACCGAACTCGGTGGCGACCTCGTCCTCGTCCCCGCCCCAGAACACCACGTCGGCGAGGCCGTCCAGGGAATCGTCGTGGACCCAGGAGCCGAGCGCGTCCGCGTCGGCGAAGGCGAACCGGGCGTGGTCGATCCTGATCCGCGTGAGCGGGCGGCGCTCGGCCACCTCGCCGTCGCCGAGCTCGATGCGGATGCGGGCCCAGCCCCACTGCCCGCGCGTGGCCGCCACCCGCAGCGCCCGGTCGGTCGGCACGCCGCCGACCGGGACGACCGGCACACCGGTGACCAGGAAGTCCGGGTCGCCCGCCGCGATCGCGTGCCGCACCCGCTCGCGGTGCGGGATCCGGCGGGGGAACCGGTGCGGCGAAGCGCTGAGCCCGCGCGCACGGCAGTGCTCGGCGAACTTCGCGGCGAACCGCTCCGCCGCGTGCTCGGGGATGTCGTACAGCCGGCGACCGGACTGGTGGTCGAACGACCGCGCGGCGGCGTCCGCGTCGGGACCGACGACCTCGAAGTCGACCGCCGCGACCCCGCCGGGTCCGCCCACCTCGTCCGGGGAGCGGTCGCCGGACCACAGCCCCAGGTACCCGCCGTCCACCAGCACCAGCTGCCCGGACGGACAGGTCACCGAACCGAGCTCCACCTCGTCCACGGCGAGCAGTCTACGAACCGCGCGCGAGCACGTGCCGGTGGCCGGGTGCGAACCCGGTGCGCCGCGGCGGCTCGTCGGGCGGCGGTGCGGGTTCGGGCGGAGTTCTCGTTGGTGTGGTCCGGGTCGTGGGAAATTGGTGGGCCGAGGCGTTGGCCGGCCAGGCGTCGACCATGTAGAATAGCGGGAAAGTGTCGCGCGATCCGTTGTACGCGAACGATGTGGCCGCCGCGTTCGGAGCGGCACCGCGGAAGTCCTTGGCAGGCAAGCACTGGCCGTCGGGGCACGGCGTCCGGCTGGACGAGGTGGTCGACCTCGTGGCGTGAACGGCGGCACTGCACACCGGGCGAGGGCCGCTGCCCGTCGTGTACGTCCCGACGCGGTTCTCGGCGATCTGCGGGACGTGGCCGCTGGATCCCGCGTTGTCCTGGGGAGCTGACGAAGAGTCCACTGTGGAGGGTCCGGCGGGGCTGCGGTTCGACCGCGGCGTGATCCCGGTTCGGACGCCACGTCGTACCGCGAAGCAGGCAGACGCACGGCAAGAGAGGAAGACATGGCCAGTACCGAAGACCAGGTCCGAACCGAACCGGGTGCCGCCGACCGCGCCGCGATCGCGGCACTGCCCGTGAACCTGACATCGGCGTGGCAGGCGCACGACGCCGCCGCGTTCGCCGACCTCTTCATCGACGACGGCACGATGATCCTGCCGGGCCTGTACCGCAAGGGCAAAGAGGACATCCGCGCCTACATGGCCCAGGCCTTCCAGGGCGCGTACCGGGGCACCAGGGTCACCGGCGAGCCCATCCACCTCAAGATGCTCAACGACGACAGCGCGGTGCTGGTCACCAAGGGTGGCGTGCTCGCGCCCGACGAGACCGAAGTCCACCCGAGCCGGGAGATCAGGGCGTCGTGGATCGTCGTGCGCCAGGGCGGGCAGTGGAAGCTGGCCGCGTACCACAACAGCCCGGTCAACGTCTGACCTGACCCGGCCTGTGCGCTCAGGCCAGGCGGGCCGCGGCCGCGGCGCGCACGGGCGTGGTGTCGATCGGGTCGTCGGCCAGGTCGCGCAGGCGCGCCCGGGTTTCCCGGGTGAGCGGCGCGCGTGCGGCGGCGAACGCCCGGACCTGTTCCTCGCAGTCCCACAGGCCTTCGACCAGCAGGTGGTCCGATGAGACGGGGCTGAGCGCGACCAACGCGTCGAGGTACGCGGCCCGTTCGTAGGAGTGGGGGGTGTCCGACCACAGTCGTCGCAGGACGGGGACGGCCCGGTGCGCCGCGGCGTGGTGGTCTGCCGTCGAACCCGACAGCCGCGACAGCCGGGCGAGGCCGGTGGCCGCGACGTCGTAGCCGCACCAGTCCTCGCCAGGTGGGCGTTCCAGGGTGGACAGCATCAGCTCGACGTCCCGGTGGTCGCCGTGCGCGGCGAGGACGCGGGTCGCGATCCGGCGGAGGGGGTGGTCGGGGTCCGCCGACCAGCGGCGCGCGTGGTCGGCGGCCCGCGGTCCCAGCGGTTGGAGGGCACGGCCGAGTCCGGGCACGGGTCGGCGCACGGGGGTGTCCAGGACGAGGTGCTCCGCCAGGTCCAGCAGCGCGGGTTCCGGACCGCGTCGGGCGATCTCGAACAGGGCCCGGGTCTTCGCGGCCCGTGGCACGTCGCGGTCGCGGAGCAGGGCGAGCAGTTCGCCGGTGGGGCGGTCGCGGTGCGGGCCGGGTCGGCCGGGAGCGCGGTCGGTTGCGGGACGGGTGGCCCAGGCGTGTTGCCGCGCCCAGGTCAGCCAGGGGTCGCTGCGCCAGAGCAGGCCACGCCGGTCGTCCGGGGTCAGGCGGCGCCGCGCGGTGCCGGCGAGGTCGTCCCACCAGGCGCGGGGCCATTCCGCGGCTGCGGTTTCGAGCACGTCGATCCAGTGCGGGCCGGCGCGGACGTGGTCCCGGACGGCGGTGACGGCCTCGCGGGACCCGGCGGTGCCGAGGGCCACCAGCAGGGAGGCGAGGGTGAGGGCCGTCTGGTCGTCCGCGGTGTCCTGGAGCAGTGCGGTGATCGGGTGCAGGGGCAGGGCGAGATCGCGGACCAGTCGCGCCAGGTACACCGCGCGGTCGTCGACCTGCCAGTCCCAGCGGTAGTCGTGCACGACGCAGTCGTGGACCAGGTCGGCGGAGGTCGGGTCGGTGGTCGCGAGCATCGCTCCCCGGCCGCGGCCGCGCTGGAGCATCCCGGCGAGGGTGTCGGCAGGGGCTGGGCGCATCGACGCCATTGTGGGCCGGGAGGGACCGGTCGAGCCAGCGGATTCGGGTCCGGCTCGGGTCAGCCGCTCTGCTTGGACGTGGGGTTCCGGCCGCGTGCGGAGGTGGCGGGGTCGAGGCGGCCCACGGAGCGGCCAGGTGGTCGTGTCGCGCGGCGAGGTGGTCTTGCAGGCGTGCGTGGCGGAACTGGTAGGTGGCGCCGACCTGGCGCAGGATCCCCAGGCGGTGGGCTTCGGCGAGGAACGCCTGGAGCCGCCACGGGAGGCGTCCACGGGCCGCCGGCAGGAGCCGTGCGCTGGTGTAGTGCGCCCACGCCGACGCGTTCAGGGCCACCACGAGGCACACGGCTGAAGTGTCGAGGAGGCGATCCGCTCGAACGGACGACGCGGGCGTCACGACGTCGCGGAGACCGCTGGGGTTCTTGATCCACCTCAGGGCGGCGAAGCCGACGCCGACGACCGCACCGCCCACGAGCCCGGCCGACGCGGCGTCGAGGGAGGCGGTGAAGCTGCCCCTGCCGAGGCTGAAGACGCAGCAGGTCGCGCCCATCAGGAGGTCGAGCAACGCCGCGACGGACATCCACAGCACCACGCGCCGCCAGGGTGAAGCGGTCGTCGGCGCCCAGCGGTGCAGCTGCCACCAGGCCAGGTCGTAGGTGCCCTGTCGTCGCAGCCCGGCGGCGAGGTGCGTCAGGTGGTGCGGGGCCCGAGCCGGGTCCCGGCGGCGCCGGGCGGTGTCCTGGCGGTGAGCGCGGGTGCAGAGGGTCGGGACGAAGGCGTCCAGCAGGTGGTGCTCGACGGCGGCGGGGGTGGGGAAGCGGCCGGTGTCGGTGAGTTCGGTGGGGTCGCCGGGGGCGTCGGCGTACGCGGTTCGGGCGAGGGCCACCACGAGCGGGTTGGCGAGCGCCTGGGCGGTCGGCCCGTCCGGGTGCCCGGCCAGGACGTCCCAGTGCTCCTGGCGGGGGCCGGGTGGGGTGGCCAGGCGGAACAGGGTGACGGCGTCGTCGGGGCGGACGGGTGCGGGCGTGACGACCGCCGCGCCGGTCAGCACGCGGCCGTCGGCGCGCAGGTCGTCGATCGCGCTCGGCCCGAAGGTCTCCGCGTCGGCCAGGGCCCGGTAGTCGGCGGCGATCCGGCGTCGCAGCCACGCTCGCGGGCGGTCGCGGGCCGGGGCGAACGAGGCGAGCGAGAGCAGCACCGGTCGCCGTGACCGGCCTGGTTGTCGCCCGGCCGGGTGGTGCGGTGAGCCCGGATCAGGTGACGGGGTAACCCGGCGGTCCGCGTGAGGCCGGTTCCGGGTCACGTGGACGTGGCGTGACCGCGGTCCCCGGAGGGCTGAGCCCTCGCGACTCGTCCGAGTGGACGTGCCGGACCGCGCACATGGGGGTCGCACCGCCGGGTAGTACCGCGGGTGGCTGAGCGCGGCCGGCACAACTCCGAGTGGGAGTCAGCAATGGGAAAGTCAATCGTGCAACCGAGGTCGGGGGCGGGTGGGCGGTCCGCCGTCTACGTCGACGGCCCCTATCCCGGCACCGAGGAGACCGCGGCGGAACTGGCGGCCTCCGGGTTCGACACCGCGATCCTCTGGAGCCTGCACGTCCACGAGAACGGCGACCTCTACTACAACGAGAACCTGATCGTGTCGGAGGGGGAGTACTGCGGCGACGAGGGCTGGCCGACCTGGGTGGCGTCCTTGAAGACCAGGCCGGACTCGAAGGTCGGTCGCGTCGAGGTCTCGATCGGCTCCTACGGCGCCGCCGACTGGGAGAACATCGAGAGCCTGGTCCTGCGGCGCAGCGACGACGGCGGGACCGGGCCGGACAGCATCCTGTACCGCAACTTCAAGGCCTTGCAGGACGAGCTCCGGGTCGACGCGCTCAACAGCGACGACGAGTCGTGCTACGACGTGGACTCGACCGTGGAGTTCGCCAGGATGGCGGAGGGGATCGGGTACCGGAAGTTCACCTTCGTGCCCTACGAGGAAGTGGACTACTGGAAGGAAGTCGCGAGGGAACTCGGCTCCCTGGTGGACCGCGTCTACCTGCAGTGCTACGCGGGAGGCGGGGACAACGACCCCGCGGAGTGGGTGGGCGAGCTGGGCCTGGCGGTCGACCCCGGGCTGTGGTGCAAGCACGGCTCGGTCTGCCGCGAAGGCGACTCGCCGGAGGAGGTCGGGCAGGCGTTGCGGGAGATGGGCACGACCACGCCGATCTACGGCGGCTTCATGTGGCGCTACTCCGACATGCGCCTGTGCTCGAAGCCGGGGCAGACCGTGGCGGACTACGCGGCGGCGATCAACTCCGCGACCGGCGCCAAGGACGTGTCGAAGCCCGCCGCCACTGGCCGGCCGGGACGATGAGCGGTCGCGCGGTGCCGTGAACGCGGGCGACCGGCACACCACCCGCCGTCCCCACCGACCCCGGATCACGCACCGGCCTCGATAGGATTGCCGCTCCGGCGAGAGCGGGGAGGAACGGCGAGGGTGACCGGCGACGACGTGCTGGAGATCCTGGACGCCCTGCGGGAGGCCGGCAGCGACGTGTGGATCGGCGGTGGCTGGGGCGTCGACGCCCTGCTGGGCAGGCAGACCCGCCCACACCGGGACCTGGACCTCATGCACCGCGGTGAACAGGAGCCGGCCGTCCTCGCGACCCTCGCCGAAGCGGGGTTCGCCGAATCGGTCGACTGGCGTCCGGTGCGCTTCGTCGTCGCGGACGCGAAGGGCCGCGAGATCGACCTGCACCCGCTCGTCTTCGCCGCCGACGGGAGCGCGACGCAGGCTTCGCCGGAACCAGGGCGCCCGTTCACCTACCCGGCCGCGTGCTTCGTCACCGGCACGATCCTGAACCGCACCGTGCCCTGCCTGTCCGCCGAGCAGCAGGTCTACTTCCACCAGGGCTACGAGCCGACCGACCGGGACCGCCACGACATGGCCCGGCTGCGCGAGGCGTTCGGGATCGCCACCCACTTCTGACCCGCCGCACGTGCCCGCCGGCGGTCCGTTCCCGCACGTGCCCGCTGTGTGGGAGCGCGGACCGCCGGTGATTCCGGGTGTCAGAGGCGTGCCGCGCCCTTCGCGGTGGTGGTCGCGGCGGCTTGCGCACGTCGTTCACGGGCGCGTTCCTCGGCGGTGCCGCGAACGCCGTCGGCGGCGGCGGACAGGGTGGGTGCGGAGTGGTCGCCGACGATCCCGCCGCGGATGCTGTTGTTCGCCGCCACCTCGGCCACCGGCTTGTTCGCGGTCAGCCGGAGGACGCCGTTGACGATGTTGTCGTCCAGGGTCGTGCGGCCGCCGGTCGTGTTCGAGATGCCGACGTCCCGGGCGAAGTAGCCGCCGGAGGCGCAGCTGTCGAGGCCGCCGTTCGGGCCGAGCTGCACGCCGCCGAGGTTGCCGGCGAACGTGGCCCGACCGCCGACGGCGGTGCCGCAGACGACGCTGCCGGTCGGGTTGTTCAGCACGGACAGCGCGCCGTCCACGAAGCTGTCGTGCAGGTCGGTGAAGTACGCCGCGGTGGTGCCGACGTCGCCGGTGACCTCGCTGCCGGTCACGCTGACCTCGCCGACGCCCGAGGTGAGGTCGCCGTCGATCCTCGAACCACGCTCGACGAACAGGAAGCCCTCGATGGTCGCGGTGCCCTTCGGCTCGACGACCACGCCGCCGACGTCGCTGTTGTTCAGGTAGAGCCCGAAGCCGCCGGCCGCGAGGGTGATCCCGCCGTCGACCCTGGTGTCGGTCGAGTCGAGGTAGCCGTCGGCCGCGACCTTGACCGAACCGTTGACCGTGCCGCCGGTGATCACGAGGTTCGAGCCGGCGGCCACGCGCACGTTGCCGGTGACGGTGGTGCCCGTCAACGAGCACGACTCGCCCGGCGGCACGTACAGGTCGCTGGGGACCGTGACGGCGCCGCCGCTGCCGACGCAGTACATCACCAGGTCCGCGCGCGCGTCCTGGGCGGCGCCCAGCACCGACGCGGCGACGATGGCGCTCAAGGTGGCGAGCGCGGGTGCGGTCCGTCTGGTCATCTCGGTTCTCCCTGTTGCGGTGGAAGGAACTACTCGCCGATGTCGGATCGCGAGGCCGCGCGCACGATGACGGCCTGCTCCCTCGTGGTCAGCACGCCCCTGGCCACCAGGTCGGTGGTGACGAGGTCGACGTGCCGGACGAAGGCGCCGTGGTCGGGGTGCTCGCCGTGCTGGTCGACGAGGTCGCTGACGGTGCAACCGTCGCCGGTGTCGACGTTCGCGACCCGGGTGTCCTCGTCCCCGATGACCACCGTCGGCCGCGTGTCGGAGTCGGGGCAGGCGTCCGCACCCGGTTTCACCACGGTGAAGGACGCGGACTTCGCCTCGGCGGCGTTGCCGGCCTTGTCGGTGGCGCGGTACCGCACGGTGTGGCTGCCCGCCGCGCCGACCACGACGGGCGACGAGTACGCGGTCCACTCGCCGCTGTCGAGCGCGTACTCGACCCGGTCGACGCCCGACTGCGCGTCCGTCGCGGTGATCGTCACGGTCGCGGTGTCCAGGTAGGCGCCGTCGGGGTTCCTGGCCCCGGACACCACGGCGGACGTCGTCGGCGGCTCGGTGTCGACCGGCGTGGTGACGACGGTGAAGGCCACCATGCCCTCCGGCGAGGTGTTGCCCGCGTTGTCCGTCGCGCGGAAGTGGACCATGTGCGATCCGGGCGCGGTGACCTCGACCGGCGCGGTGTAGGCCGTCCACGGCCCGGAGTGCAGCTGGTACTCCCGGCCGCGCACGCCCGAGTCCGCGTCGGTCGCGGTGATGGTGACGGTCGCCTTGTCGACGTAGTTGCCCTGCGCGTCCTTGGCCCCCGCGACGTCGGCGGCCACCTCGGGCGGTGTCGTGTCGGACGGCGGTTCGACCACGCGGAACGACACCGAGCCGATCTCGGAGGTGTTGCCCGCCCGGTCGGTCGCCCGGTACTGCACGGAGTGGTCGCCGACCGCCGTGACGCGGACCGGCGCGGTGTAGGGCGCGAAGCCGGTGTCGTCCACCTCGTACTCGACCGACGCCACCCCCGAGCCCGCGTCGGAGGCGGTCACGGTGACCGTGGCGCTGCCGAGGTAGTTGCCGGCGGCGTCGCGCGGGCCGGTGACCTCGCCGGCCGCGGTCGGCGGGGTGGTGTCCTCACCACCCTCGGTCACGGTGAACTCGCCGGACATCGTGCCGTGGCCGGGGATCGTGCACAGGTAGCGGTACTTGCCCGGGGTGAGCGTCACCGCGGCCTCGTGCCTGCCGTTGCGCGCGTCGAACGGGTTGGCCAGGATGTTCAGCTCCACGTCGTGGTTGTAGCCGGGCGTGGAGGTGTCGAAGGTGAGCGTGTGCGGCATGCCGGTGGTGTTGCCGGTGGCCTCGCTGTTCTCGAAGACGATCGTCGTCGGGCCGGGCGCCGCGGTGCTCGGCGCGGACTTGTAGCGGGTGATGTCGTTGTCCGCGGTCCAGGTCAGCACCTGCTCCTGGGCCTGGACGGGAGCGGACGGCAGCGCGGTGGCCGGGAGGACGGCGGCCAGGGACAGCAGCGCCGCGGCCACCGCGGCGGTCGGACGTCGGAACATGGTGCACCTTCCTGAGCGCGGACCTGCCGGACGGCTAGAGCGACCGCACTCGGATGTTGCGGAAGTCGATCACGTCGGACGCGCCGTGGTTCTGCAGGCCGAGGAAGCCCTCGGCGAACTGGCGCAGGTCCGTCGGCGGGTCGCTCGGCCGGGACGACTGCTTGCCCGGCGCGTTGTCGAACTCGTTGATCACCACGCCGTCGCGGACGATCGTGTAGTGCTGCCCGACGACCCGGATCTCGTAGTCGTGCCAGCCGCCCTTGGCGGGCGCGCCGGACGGCGGCAGCCCGACCGGGTCGAAGTTGTAGACCGATCCGGTCTTCTGCGGCTCGCCGGTCTCGCCGTCGTAGATCTGGATCTCGTGCCCGCAGTAGATCGCCACCCACGCCGCCGACGTCCGCGCCGAGCCGACGGTCCCGCAGCTGTCCGGCGGGCGTTGGTCCACGGGCGTGCGGGGATCGGGGAACCTGGTGAACACGCCGCTGTTGGCGCGCACGCCGTCCGGTGACATGTCGCGGAACTGGAGCTTCACCGAGAAGTCCCCGAACTGCTCGCGCGCGTACCAGAGCATGCCCAGCCCGCCGGAGGAGCGCAGCGCGCCGTCCGGCTGGATCGAGAACGACCCGGACGGCGCCTGGACCCAGCCCCGCAGCGACGCCGCGGTGCCGTCGAAGATCGGCTCGTAGCCGGTGTTGCCCGCCGTGCCGATGTCGGAGCCGGCGGCGGCGCGGGCCAGCGCGGTGTTCTCGCGGGCGGTGAGCACGCCGTCGCGCTGCAACCGGTCGGCGACCTCGGTGACGTGCCGGACGAACGTGCCGTGGTCGACCCACGGGCTCTCGTCGTCGATCAGGTCGTTGACCGTGCAGCCGCCGCCGACCGGCTTGTTGGCCACGCCCGAGTCCGACTCGCCCAGCCACACCGTGGCCCGGTCGTCGGGGACCGCGCAGCCGACGTCCACGGTGAGCGGCACGACCTGCGTCTCGCCGTCTGCGTAGGTCACGGTGAGCTTGGCCTGGTACTCGCCCACCCGGTCGTAGGTGTGCCGCGGGTCGGCCTCGGTGGACGACGTGCCGTCGCCGAACTCCCAGCGGTGCGACGCGCCACCGGACTTGGAGCCGGTGAAGGCGACGGTGAGCGGCTTGCCGTGCACCGCGACCGAGCCGGCGGCCGGCTTCGGCGTCTTCGCGCCGCCTTGGTAGGTGATCCGGATCAGCTTCTGGTTGGGGTGCAGGCTGAAGAACCCACCGCCGTAGTCCAGCAGGTAGAGCGCGCCGTCCCGGCCGAACTTCGCGTCCATCCAGCTCTGGAGCCGGTCGTCGCCGAGGCCGCCGGGGATGATCGCGCGCAGGCTCTCGCCGAAGGCCGGGGGAGCGGCGGTCGGCACACCGGCCGGGTCGACGGTCACCGCGACCCGGTTGGCCGAGTTCGACTGGTCGCCGATGAACCACTTGTCGTCCCAGTACTCCGGCCACGCGACACCGCTGCCGGTGTCGACCAGCTCCCGGTGGTAGGTCGGTCCGGTCATGACGGCCTGGCCGCCACCGCGCAGGTACGGCTGGGTGTAGGTGGCGTCGGCGGCGTTGTAGGTGGGGATGCCGCTGCCGTCCGGGCGGTCCGGGAACACCGGGCCGCCGCCTCCCGGCGCGTACCAGATCATGTTGTCCTTGACCGGCGGCAGGTCGACCAGGCCGGTGTTGCGCGGCGAGTGGTTCTTCGGCGCGTCGCAGTCGTACCAGCCGGTCAGCACGGTCGCGTCGGTGTTGCTGCGGTCGCGGTAGGGCTGCTTGTTCCCCATGCAGAAGGGCCAGCCGTGGTTGCCCGCCTCGGTGATGATGGTCGCGGTCTCGTACTTGGCCGGGCCCAGCTCCGGGCTCGGTTGCAGCGCGTCCGGACCGACCCAGGCGGCGGTCAGCCACTGCGTGACGGGGTCGATCTGCAGGCGCGAGATGTTGCGCACGCCCATCACGTAGATCTCCGGGCGGGTCTTCGCGGTCCCCGGCGGGAACAGGTTGCCCGGCGGGATCGTGTACGTGCCGTCCGGCTCGGGGTGGATGCGGATGATCTTGCCGTTGAGGTCGTCGGTGTTGCCGGCCGTGCGGCGGGCGTCCTGGAAGGACAGTCCCTCCCACTCGGCGGTCCAGTTGTTGCCGGAGTAGCCCTGCGAGCCCAGGGAGGAGTTGCTGTCGCCGGAACCCACGTACAGGTTGCCCTTGGCGTCGAACGCCATGCCGCCGCCCGCGTGGCAGCAGCTGTGCTGCTGGACCTCCCACTGGAGCAGGTCCTTGCGGGTGGCCAGGTCGATCGTCTGCGTCGCGCGGTCGTAGGTGAGGCGCGAGATCGTCCGCTTGCCCGTCCGCTTCTCGCGGTCGACGGTGTCGTGCGGCATCCAGTAGACGTAGAGCCGGCCGTTCTCGGCGAACGCCGGGTCGGGCACGATGCCCAGCAGGCCTTCCTCGTTCTTGACGAGTTCCGTTCCGCTGCCGCGGTTGCCCATCACCGGCAGCGTCGCCAGCAGCTTCACCTGCTTGGTGTCAGGTCGGAACTGGTGGATCGTGCCGCAGCCGAGGCCGACGTGGGGATCGGTCCACGCGACGACGGGGCCGGTGGGGCAGGCGGCCTTGCCGACGTAGAACACCGTGCCGTCCGGGGCGACGGTCAGGCCGTGCGGCTCGCCGATCTGGTCGAGCCGGCCGGTCTGGTTGGCCGCGGTCAGCCGCTCGACCTCGTAGTTCGACGCGATGGTGGCCTGGCAGTCGCCGCGCACCAGGCCGGTCGTCCACTTCAGGGCGCCGGTCAGGTGGCTGCGGAGGGCCTGCTCGCCGTAGCCCTCTTCGGTGTGGCCCATGCCGGTGTAGAAGGACCGACCGCCCTCGTAGTCGCGGCACCAGGACACCGGGTGGAACGGGCCGTTGGCGCCCGGACCGGGGTCGTAGTGCCGTTCCTCGACCTGGGCGACCGTGTGCACGACGCCGACCGGGTTGGGCTCCCAGTTGTACCAGCGGTCCGATCGGGCGAGGGTGAGCGGCAGGCCCTCGTTCGCCGGGTGCTGCCGGTCGAGGAGGTTCACCACGGACCGGTGCACCTCGGGGTCCGGTATGGGTGTCGGGTCGCCGGCGTACAGGCGCAGGTCGGCCAGCTGGGTGATCGGCTCGCCCCCGTTGGCCGTGATGTCCAGCCGGTAGTGCTGGAACGACCGCGGTTCGGCGATGGTGAACGTGCGGCTCTGGAAGCGCTCCGGGAAGGTCTGGCCGGTCCGGCGGTCCAGGTCGGTCCAGGTCGTGCCGTCCGCGGAGCCCCGCAGCGTCCAGTCCTTCGGGTCGCGGCCGGGTGCGTCGTTGGCCGAGGTGAGCGTGTAGCGGTTGACCGCGGCGGCGGCCGGCAGCCGGTAGGCCGCCCACGCCGTCGTGCTCCGGACCAGCCACTTGGTCTCCGGCTTGCCGTCGGCCAGCATCTCCTTGGTCTCGTTCGGCGGGTTCTCGGCGCTCGCCGTCACCGCGCTCGCCGTCTCGGGGGTGGCGGTGGTGCCGACGGGACGGGTCCCGATGAGACCGGCGAACCAGGACGACTCGGGCTGCGCCTTCGCGGCGTCGGCCACCCCGAGGAACCCGCCGCCGTTCTTCACGTAGTCGCGCAGCGCCGCTTCCTGGTCACGGCTGAGCGTCGCGCCGGAGGCGGACAGGAACACGACCGCGCGGTACCCGGCGAGGGTGTCGGCGGTGAACACGGCCGGGTCGGACGACGCGTCGACGGCGATGCCGTTGGCGGCCCCGATGTCCCGGAACGCCTCGGTGGCGCGGGCGACCGGGTCCTGCTGCTCGGCGGCCGGGCCGTGGAAGACCAGGACCGACGCCGACGCGGCGGTGGTGATCGGCGCCTGCCGCGGCACGGCCGGTGACGCGGTCGCGGAGGTGAGTGATCCGCCGAGCAGGACCGCCGCCGCGGTCACCGCCGACAGCGCCCTCCTCCCTGTTCTCCCGCGGTGTCCGCCCGGAGAGGTCGTTGGCCCCATCCCTCACTCCTTCGTCGTCGCCGGCCACGAGGTCATCGCGTGGGCGAGTGCTGGTGCTGCCCCTCGGTCGGGGCGTGCGCGGTCGCCGCGCCGTGGCTGTGCCCGCGGAACCGGTCGATCGCCTCCTGCACGCCGGGCGGCATGCTGCCGTCGGCGTTGCGCACGAGGAAGATCCCGGACATCCCGGTCTCCGAGTGGTTCTGCACGTGGCAGTGGTACATCCACGCGCCGGGGCCGACGCCGTCGCCGGCCAGCACCTGGAACCCGAACGAGCTGCCCGGGTTGAGGTCCTTGTTGTCGATCACCCGGCTCGGGTCGGACGCCCCTTCGAGCATCCCGGTGCGGTTGTCGGCCCACCGGTGCGCGTGCAGGTGGAACGTGTGGAACTGGTTGCCGTGCCCGATCGCGATCCACTCCACCCGCTGGCCGAGGTCGGCCTCGAAGATCGGCGTGTGCGGCGCGACCAGGTTGTTGACGGTCATCTCGTTGAACACGACGGTGAACTGCTTGTCCGGCAGGATGTCTCCGCGGCGGCGCACGACCAGCGCGCCGTACAGCCCGCGCGCGATGCCCAGGGAACCGTGGTCGGTGCCCATGGCGTGGTCGTGGTAGTGCCAGTAGCCCGCGTTGCCGGGCATCAGGCGCCTGCCCGAGGTGGCGGTCATCTCCCGTGATCGCCAGGTGTAGGTCCGCGTCTCGCCGGGGTTGTTGAAGGAGGCGTTGAGCGGGCTGCCGTCGGACTCGACGCCGTAGTCGACGCCGTGCGGGTGGATGGACATCCGCCGGTCGGTGTTGTTGACCAGGGTGACTTCGAGCGTGTCGCCCTCGTAGATCTCCAGGACGGGACCCGGCACGGTCGCCTGACCGGGCGCCAGGCCGTAGCCGTACAGGTTGTCCGGCAGGGCTTCCGCGTACAGGGTGACCTTCTTGACCACGCCCTCCTGCGCGTTGGCGACGTGCCGGGGCGCCACCGGGCCGAGCGCCATGGCGGCCGGCACGGCGAGCCCGGCCGTGCCGGTCGCCAGCACGGCGCGCCGGGACACGAGCCTGGTGAACCAGCCGGGTTGGGCGTGCTCGTCCATCGTTCTCCGTCCAGGTCGACGGCATTCGCCCGGAAAGGGCGGAGCCGGTGCCGGAAAGGCGCGGAACAATGAGGGCGTGAGCCGCTCGGGAATGGACTCGGCGTCCATTCCTCGCGCGGCGAACAAACCGTCCGGGGCGCGCTCGCGCGGACGGCGTCGGAGGTTGTGGTTGTCCGGTGCGGTTGCGCGAAGTTTGGCAGTCTTTCGCAACAACCATCTGCAACTTATGCATGGTTTCAACGAAAGTGAAGGGCCAAGTGGCCTAACGGACCGGACAATCCGTGTCATAGTGTGGGAAAGTCGTGCATCGTTCACTCGGTCGGCCCATCGGGCCGCACTCGGCGCGGACAACACCGGTGGCTCGTGCTCGTCCGAATTCGTTCTCGGTCCGTCCCGGTTGCCGTCGATCCGCGAACGTGCTTTTTCGCCGACGATCGCGGGTCGCGGTCGGACGTCGGTTTCCGCCGGGTGACGCGATTCGTCCGGGCGACAGCCGTGGTGTCAGAGTCGTCTCGTCGTGAACAGGGTCGTCCCGCGGGCCGGGTCCACTTCCACCCGCTCGGTCTCGGTGAACCCGAGCTTGGTCAGCACGCGGCGGGAGGCGGTGTTCCAGTCCCAGACCGTGGCCCACACCCGGTGGTGCCCCGACGACCTCGCCCAGTCCAGGACCGCCGACGCGGCTTCGGTCGCGTAACCCTGACGCCAGGCCCGGCGCAGCAGCTCGAACGCCAGTTCCGGTTCCCCTTCGGCTCCTCGGCCGCTGTCGATCAACCCGCAGTAGCCGATGACGTCACCGGTCGCCTTCCGCTCGATGGCCAGCAATCCCGTCGACGACGGCGGCTCGTCGGCGCGGATCGCCTGCTCGAGCTCCTCGACCGTGGGGCGGCCGTCGGCGTCGATCCGGCGGTGCGGCGGCACTCGCGGATCGCGTTCGGTCCACAGCTCGCGCTGGACGACGGCGTCGGCCACCCGCCACGGCCTGAGCAGCAGGCGATCCGTTTCGAGCACGACCTCGCGTCCCGGCGTCACCTCGGCTGCCATGACCGCGACTGTCCACCACGTGGCCGCTTCACCTCGCGGAGGGCTCCCCGTCCCGCCAGGGCTCGGTGGCCCGCCAGGCCTCCAGCGACGAGGACAGGCCGTCGACCAGGAGCGGGAGCTGCGGGGCCAGCGCCAGGCAGGCGACCACCTGCAGGTCGCGCAAGCGCTCCATGGCGCGCAGGACGCCCGGGTCGACCGCGCGCAGGCCGAGTTCGGCCGCGGCGGCGTCGTAGGACGCGATCGCCTCCTCGCCGGTGTGCGCGAGGTCCCACTCGACCGGGGCGACGCCGACGTGCTCGTAGTCGGAGTACAGCAGGGCGTCGGCGGTCTCGATCAGGTTGTAGAACGGGGCGTCGCCGTGGACCACTTGGACGGGGACGCCGGGGAACATCCGCGCGAACGCGGCGGGCGACGCGATGGCGGGCGACAGGACGGCCCACTCGGCGCGGGCCCGGGCCAGGTCGGCGGCGGGCAGCAGGTCGTCACGACCTTCGAGGTCGTCGAAGGCGAGGTCGACGTACCCCTGCATCCCCGGGACGAAGCCGGTCTCGCCCGGGTACTCGGCCAGGATCGAGTGCAGGCGCGCGACGACGGGCATGCGCTTGACCACGTCGTAATCGGTGGGGGTCACGCCGTCGACCTTCTCCCAGAAGGTCATCGCGAAACCGTCGCGCTCGACGGGCTCGGCCGGGACGAGCCCACTGGGCACGACGGTCGGCTCGCCGCGTGCCGCCAGCCACCTCGACACCGCCAGCTCCGTGCGCTGGAAGCCCGTCGACGAGGTGCCGCGCGGGGTCACGACCGGCACTCGTGCGACGACCGGTGACGGCGCGAGGTCCACCACCACCGAGAAGACGTCGTACACGACCTCAGCCTCGGAAGCGTCCAGCCCCAGCGCCGTCGCGGCGTCGACGGCGGCGTCGCGGGCACGTCGTGAGCGGGCTGCGCGTTCTTCCTCGGTGATCATGAGCGCCACTCTAGGACTCGGCGCCGGGGGCGGCCGGCCACCCGACTTTAAGACCACCGTAATCCCCGGTCCCATCCTGGTTCGTGGCGTCGCGGGGCACGGCCGCGCGCGGAGACCAAGGGGGATCGATGAGCAGGACGACGTGGTGGGCACGGGTGGCGATGGGCTGCCTCGCGGTGGGGCTGGCGACCGGGCAGGCGAGCGCGGAGACGGCCGCCGTGGACCTCCAGCTGGTGGAGGCCGTGAGCCCGTCCACCGACGCCGACAAGTCCGTGCGGGCGCTGTGCCCGCGGGGCACGAAGCTGTACTCGGCGGGCGGCGCGGTCGACAACCGGTCGGGGGACGTGGCGATCGACGCCATCCGGCCGTTGGCGGACCTGTCCGGGGTCGTGGTGCGGGCCAGGTCGCTCACGACCACGCCCGCGTGGGCGGTGACCGCCTACGCGGTCTGCGGCACGGGCAACCCCGAACTGGCGCGCGAGGACCCGTTCGGCACGGCGGAGGTCGTCCCCAAGGAGCACTCCGACTCCTGCCCGGTCGCCAACAGCCTGACCGGTCTCGGTGGCGAGGTCGTCGGGAACGACGGCGCGGACAAGGCGGCCCTGTACGGGCTCGTGCCCGACGAGGGCCTGACCACGGCCACCGCGATGGGGTCCGGACCGGCGAACGCGCAGTGGACGGTGAAGGCGTCGGCGATCTGCGACGCCACGATGGCCGGCAGCCTGGTGCGCGTGGTGGCCGACTCGGGCGAGTTCCCCGACCTCGGGGCGCAGGAGGCCACCGCGACCTGCGACGACGGGTTCCGGCTCGTGGGCGGTGGCGGCTTGGTGAGCGGCGAGACGCCCGACTCCGAGGCGATCCTGGTGAGCGCCAAGCCGGACCCGGGGACCGACTCGATGACGGTGATCGCGCCGGAAGGCGCCAGCCGGTGGAACGTGGAGGCCTACGCGATCTGCCTCAAGGAGGCGTGAGCCCCGCACCGCGCGGCGTGGAGTCGGGGAACGGGCTCGGCTCCACGTCGATCTCCCGCATCCGCGAGACGTAGGCCCGGTAGCGCCGTCGCGCCTCGCCGTGGCTGCCCGCCGCCGTCAGGGCCCGGACCAGGGTCAGGTGCGCGGTCTCGTCGTAGCCGTCGCGTTCCAGGACCCGCAGGCAGTACCGGGTGGTCGCGACGTGGTCGCCGGCGGCGGCGACGTGCTCGGCCAGCGCCGAGGCGACCTGGAGGTAGGTGAGGCGGGTGTCCTCGCGCAGCTCGGCCGCCCAGTCCGCGTAGGGGTCCTCCTCCAGGAAGTCGCCGGTGTAGGCGGTCTCCGCCGAGGCGAGCAGCGCCGGCGACCGGCCCGCCAGCCCGGCCTTCGCGTCGGCGTGGAACCGGAGCACGTCCACGTCGACCGCGGCCGGGTCCAGGCGCACCTGGTCGTGGTCGGCGACGATGCCGTGCCGGTCGCACCGGTCGGGGTCGAGCACCAGGCGCGCGGTGGACAGCGCCACCGAGAACCGGTTGGCGACGCGTTCCGGCGGCTCGTCCGGCCACAGCAGCGCCATCAGCGCCTCGCGGGTCGCGGGCCGTCCCCGCCGTGCGACGAGGATCTTGACCAGGTCGCGCGCCTTCTTCGACTGCCACGCGGTTGCCGGGACCGCCGCGCCGCGGACCAGCACCTGGAACCCGCCGAGGGTGCGGATCGACACCGCGGGCCCGGTCGACCGGCCGCAGCTCTCGGCGACGGACGCGGCTTCCGCGACCAGCCCGCGGGCGCCGATCCGGCCGGCGGCCTGGCCCGCCACGGTGACCAGCGCCAGCCCGTCCGCCCCGCCGAGCACGCGTGCCTTGGCGATCGACACCTCGATGCCGCCGATCGGGTTGCCGATCTCGGCCCACGCCGCGGCGGCCTGGGCCAGCAGCGACAACGCCTCGTCGCGCCCGGTCCTGGCCCGGCCGAGCAGTTCGAGCGACGCGGCGACGGCGGCCCGGTCGCCGCGACGGGCGGCCACCGCGTGGGCCCGGCCGGCGTGGGAGGCGGCCTCGTCGGGCTCACCCCGGGCCAGCGCCAGCCGTGCGGCGGCCAGCAGCGCCGCCGGGTAGCCGAGGCCGGTGCCGCACGACAACGCCCGGCGCACGAGGTCCTGGGCGGTCCCGGGCTGCTCGTCGGCCAGCACCCGGGCCAGCCCCGCCAGCGCGGGCACCAGCTGCGGCACCGCGTCGTTCTCCTCGGCCAGCCGCACCGCCTCGGCGAAGGCGTCCCGGGCCAGCGCCCGCTCACCCCGGAGCCGGTAGACCTCGCCCAACGACTCCAGGGCCAGGCTGGCGAGCCGCGAACCCGTCCTGGTGTACACCTTCCGCGCCGCGTGCAGGTCGGCCGCGGCTTCGTCGAGCCGCCCCAGGCCCAGCCACGCCGCGCCCCGGTTGTTCAGCGCGAGCGCCCGGTAGCTGGTGAACCCCGTGAGGTCGGCCAGCCGCAACGCGGTGTCCAGCTCGGCCAGCGCCTCCGCGTGGTCCGCCTCGTGCACGAGGTGGGCGGACCGGTTGACCCGGATCCTGATCTCGGCGAGCACGTCGCCGGCGAGCCGGGCGTGCGCCAACGCCCGCGCGTAGTGGTCCGCGATCGCCGGGCGGTCGCCCTCCGCGTCGGCGATCATGGCCAGCACGGTGTGCGTGGCGGCCAGGGCCGCGTCGTCGCCCGCTTCCTCGGCCAGCGCCGACGCCGCGGCGATCTCGGCCCGGCTCGACGCGACGTCGCCCCGCGCCCAGTGCGCGCTCGCCGCGAGCCCGCGCACCCTGGCCTCGGCCGCCGGGTCGGCCCCGGTGGTCGAGCACTCCTTGCAGGCCGCCAGCGTCCGGTCCGGCGCACCGCTGAAGTAGTGCATCGCCGCGATGCGGGCCGCCAGCGCCGGAGGCGTGCGGGCGCCCGGCGGAGTCGCCCGCCGCAGGCACGCCAGCGCCAGGCCCCACTCGCCGCGCACCTGGTGCGCCACGCCGGCCAGCTGCCACGTGACCGGGTCGCGCTCGTCGGGCGGGATCTCGGCCACGGCGGCGATCACGGTGTCCGCGCCGCCCTGCTGCACCAGCTCCTCGCCGCGTTCGGCCAGCAGGGCGCCGACGACCCGGTGCTCGCCGAGCCCGGCCAGCGCGGCGAGCGCCTCGGCGGGGCGGCCCTGCCCGGCGAGCCAGGCGGCGGCGGTCGTGCCGAGCCGTCGTCGCTCGTCGGCGCCCAGCCCGGCGCGGCCGGCGACGAACGCGCGTGCCAGCGGGATCAGGCCGAGCCGACCCGGGTCCGCGATCAGCCGCTCGACGAACAGCCCGCGGGCCAGCAGGTCGGCGAGCACCCGCGCGGCATCGGCGAACCCGAGCGCCGCCAGCAGGTCGGCGTCGAAGCGGTCGAACAGCGCCGCGACCGCCAGCAGCTCGCGGACCGGTCGCGGTTCCCGGTCGAAGACCTCGTGGGCCAGGTAGTCGTACAGCGCGCGGTTGTGCGGCAACGCGGCGGGCGGTGCGTGCCGCGTCGGTCCGGGGCCGGTCGTCGGGTTGCGGCCCAGCGCCTCGGCGGCCATCCGCACCGCCACCGGCCAGCCGCCGGACAGGCGGTGGACCTCCGCGGCGGCGCGGTCGTCGGCCACCAGCTCCCGCGTCTCCCGTTCGGTGAACGCCAACTGCGCGGCGGTCACCTCCAGCGGCCCGGACGGCCGCTGCACCGGGAACGGCGGCGGCTCCCGGCCGGACAGCACGACGTGCAGGGCAGGCGGCGCGTGCAGGCACAGCGCTTCGAGCAGGCCGCACGTCCGGTCGTCGGGGCCGATGACGTGCAGGTCGTCCACCACCAGGAGCAGCGTCCGCCCGCCGGCGGCCTCGGCGATCGCGTCGCACAGGGAGGCGGCCATCGCGTGCGCCCGGTCGGTGCGCCCGGCCTCGCCCGCGGCCTCGTCGTCGGCCAGGACCGCGGGCGGCTCGAAGCGGAGCGAGGGCAGGACGACGCGCAGGGCCCGGGCGAGGCGGACGAGCAGCGGCTGGGCGGAGCGGTCCTCCTCGGTGAGCGTGTGCCAGGCGACCTCCGCTCGCGCGGTCCACCCGGCGAGGAACGTGGTCTTGCCGTACCCGGCGGGCGCCACCACCGTCGTGATCCTGCTCGACCGCGCCGCGGCCAGCAGGTAGTCCAGGCGAGGCCGCACGACGGTGTCGGTGGTCCCGGTCTGCGTCACACGTAATCCATCGCACATCGATGCCCGTTGATGCGAGCTCGTCGCCGGATTCACCCGATGTGATCAGCCCGGGTGGCCGGTCGGCCGTGCCGCCTTATGCCGACGCTAAGGCCACCGGAAGGCGCGTGACGACCGTGGTGCGCGACCACCTCACCGACCTTCCAAGGGGCATCGATGAAACTCCGGACATCCCGCGGGAAACGACACCTGCCGGGCACCGCGATCGTGCTGCTGCTGATCGCGGCGCTCGCGCCCGTGGTGACCGCGTCGGTCGCCAGGGCCGAGGACCCGTGCGCGGACCGTCCCGCCACCGAGCTGGACCGGCGCGCCGACTGGCGCTGCGTCGGGCTCGCCACCTACGCCGATCCCGCCGCCGTGCCGCGGCCGGTCGCGCTCACCGACGAGGAGGCCCAGCGGCTGGACGTGACCCAGCCGGAGAGCTGGGAGCTCGGCGTCGCGGTCTCCCCTGACGGGCGGCTGTACCGGCAGATCACGCCGTCGCCGGTCGGCCCCGATGAGACCCGCCCGGTCAACCCGACGCCGGCGGACGAGGACCCCGAGGGCGAGCCGCGGCCCGACACCGACGAGCGCACGGCGGGCGACGGGTTCGGCACCCGCACGGTGTTCGACGCCGACGACCGCGTGCTGCGGACCGCGACCACGAGCTACCCGTGGCGGGCGATGGGCTCGATCTCGGCGCCCGGCTCCACCACCTCGCACTGCTCCGGCTCCCTGGTCGGGCCGCGGCACCTGCTGACCGCCGGCCACTGCATCCACCAGGGCGGCGGCGGCAAGGGCCAGGGCTGGTTCCCGAACCGCAAGGTGGCGCCGGGCCAGAACGGGATCGGCGCCTACCCGAACGGCCTGAAGAACTCCACCTGGTACTTCAGCGTCTCCGGCTGGTACGACTGGGGCAACCCGGCCTACGACTACGGGATGATCGTGCTGGCGGACCAGGAGTCCACCGCGCGCCTGGGCTGGCTCGGCTGGCGTCCCCGCGGGTACTGGGGCGGGCACTGGACGTTCGGATACCCGGGCTGGGACCACCAGTGCGCGGCCTCGCCCTCGGCCGACGGGCAGTGCGACAACCACCTGTACGGCGACGACAACTCCACGAAGATCGTGCTGGCCAAGATGATCAAGACCCGCGCCGACACCCAGACCGGTCAGAGCGGATCACCGATCTACCAGTACAACGGCGGTGACCGGCGGGTGATCGCGATCATGGCCTACCACGGCAACTGGGGCACCAAGGTGACCGGGAAGAGGTCCGACAACTTCTGCCACTGGATCCACCTGCAGCCCAGCGCGTTCAACGACCACGAGTGCGAGTAGGGCCACGGGCGCCGAGGGCCCGCCTCGGCGCCCGTGGTCGGGGCGATCCACCACCTGAGCCACGACCGGCCGGCGTGCGCGCCAGGTCGTGAGCCGATGTCGCGGGGCCGGTCGCGTTCGGATCCGTTCGGATCCGTTCGCACCGGGCCTCGCGGCGTCGCGGACCGGATGTGCTTCCCGGTGGCCTGATGGTGCCCAGGAGAGGAACGCCCGTGCGCTCACGCAGACGCCCCGGCCGGGGTCGCTCGTCCACACCGGGAACACCGCCGAGACCCCGTGCCGCGCTGGCGATCGGGGTCGCGCTCGCCCTGGTGGCGAGCGCGCTCAGCGTCCCCACCGCGTTCGCCGATCCCGCGCCGCGCGGTTGGCCCGGCGTGACCCGGTCCGAGTCCGTGCCGGGCACCGGTGTCGAGGTGCGCCCGCGCCCGCCCGACCCGGTCGTCGAGTCCGCCGTCACCGCGCCGAAGGCCGCTCGCGACGTCGCCCGGCCGAAGGCGGGCGCCGCCGAGGTCGAGGTGGCGGCCGAGCCCGCCCGCGCGGCCGACCTGCCGGTGCGGGTCGGTGTCGCCGGCGCCAAGAGCCCGCGGCGGGTGCGGGTCGAGGTGCTCGACCGGCCGGTGGCCGAGAGGGCGGGCGTCGGCGGTGTGCTGTTCCGCGTCCAACGCGCCGATGGCGCCGCCGACGCCGGGCCGGTCACCGTGGACGTGGACTACTCGTCGTTCCGCGACGAGTTCGGCGGCGACTACGCGTCCCGGCTGAGCCTGGTGCGGCTGCCCGCCTGCGCGGCGTGGGCGCCGGAACGCGCCGAGTGCGTCACCGGCACCCCCGTGCCCGCGCGCAACGACGTGCGCGGCAGCCGCATCCGCGGCGAGGTCACCGCGTCCGGCACGCCCGGCGTCCCCGACGACGAGAAGCAACGCCGCCGCGTCACGGCGCCCGACGTGCTCTACGCGGTGACGGCGGCGTCCGGCGGCAGCGCGGGCAACTTCAAGCCGACGTCGCTGTCACCGTCGGCCACGTGGGAGGTCGGCCTCCAGTCCGGCGACTTCTCCTGGGCCTACCCCCTCGACCTGCCCCCGGTGCCCGGACCGGAGCCGGACGTGGCGCTGGCCTACTCCTCCGGCGGGATCGACGGGCGCACCGCCGCGAGCAACAACCAGGCGTCCTGGATCGGCGAGGGCTTCGACTTCCAGCCCGGCTTCATCGAGCGCCAGTACACCTCCTGCGCCGCGGACGCGGCGGGCGGCAACAACGCGACCCCCACCGGGGACCTCTGCTACGCCTCGGCCAACGCCGTCGTGGCGCTGCCCGGGGTGGCCGGCGAACTCGTGCACGACGCGGGCCGCGGCGTCTGGCGCGCCGAGCAGGACGACGGCTGGAAGGTCGACCAGCTCTTCGGCGCCGACAACGGCGACAACGACGGCGAGCACTGGCGCATGACCGCGCCCGACGGCACGCAGTACTTCTTCGGCCTGCGTGCCGCCGCGCGCTCGGCGTGGACCGTGCCCGTGTTCGGCAACCAACCCGGCGAACCGTGCCACGCCTCGTCGTTCGCCGCGTCGTGGTGCCAGCAGGCGTACCGGTGGATGCTCGACCGGGTCGTGGACCGGCACGGCGACACCATCGCCTACTACTACGACACCGACACCAACCACTACGGCCGCAACAACACCGCGTCCCTGGCCACGCCGTTCGTGCGCAGCGGGCAGTTGGCGCGCATCGACTACGGCCTGCGCGACGGCCAGGCCGAACCCGCCGCGCGGGTCGTGTTCACCGCCGCCGACCGGTGCCTGCCGGGTTCGGCGTGCACGCGGTCGCAGCCGGCCGACTGGCCCGACGTGCCGTGGGACCAGCAGTGCGACGGCGGCACGTGCGCGGGCAAGCACTCGCCCGTCTTCTTCGGCGCCAAGCGGCTGGCGAAGATCACCAGCCAGGTGCGGCGGGACGGGCAGCTCGCGGACGTCGACTCCTGGGCGTTGAACCACCTGTTCCCGGCCACCCACGACGCCACCAGCCCGGTCCTGTGGCTGGAGTCGATCACCCACACCGGCCACGTCGGCGGCACCGCGGTCACCCCGGACGTCAACGAGGAGATCACCTACGACGGCGACGGCGGTCCCGAGGTCGAACGGGAGATCACCGAACCGGAGGTCATCGGCCCGAACGCGGTGCGCCGCCGCGCGTCCGGCGACCTGGGCGCCTACGTCACCGAGGTCAAGAAGACGAGGGTCCGCACCGCGTTGGCGGGCGGCGGCTTCCGGGAGACCGAGGAGCAGCACTTCTACGACGACCTCGGGGCCCACGTCCGGACGTCGGACCTCGGCGACCTCGCCGTCGCCGACGACGACACGTGCACGCGCGTGGAGTACGCCCGCAACCTCGACGCGTGGCTGATCGCCACCCCCAAGCGGGTGGTGAAGGTGTCGGTGAACTGCTCGGTCGCCGACTACGCGCCGGGCGACGTGATCTCCGACGAGCGCACGTACTACGACGGGTCCGACGACCTCGACGCGCCGCCCGCCAAGGGCGACCCGACGCGCGAGGAGGAACTGTCCGGTTGGGACGGTGACGACCCACGCTACACCACGGTCGAGCGGTCGGTGTACGACGCGCACGGCCGTGAGGTCGAGGAGTACGACGCGTTGGGCGACAAGGAGACCACGGCGTACACGCCGGCGGTCGGCAGCCCCGTGACGTCGGTGACGACCACCAACGCGTTGGGGCACACCGAGAGCACGGCGTTCCAGGTCGCCACCGGCGACGCGGTGGAGCAGGTCGACTAGAACGGCCGCCGCACCACGATGACCTACGACCCGCTGGGGCGCTTGAGCAAGGTGTGGCAGCCGGGCCGCGGCGCCGACGACGTGCCGGACGTGGAGTTCGAGTACCTGGAACCGGATCGCAAGCATTGCCGAAAGGATTTTCGGCTGCCACAGTGCTGAGAGGCGCACTCACCGCCGGTCGCGGGGCCGGTGGGCGAGTCGATGCGTCCTGTGTGGACGATGCGTCCTCCGCCGCCTCCCGACCGGACGATCAGCTCTCGCGTGAGGATGTGAGGATTCGATGAGGCGTTTCGGCAGAGTGGTCGTGCCGGTGCTGGCGGGCCTGCTCGCGGGCCTCGTGACGTGGCCGGGCGCGGCGCAGGCGGCGGCCGGCCCGGCGGTGGTGGCCCCGCCGACCGGCACCGTCCGGGTGCACCTGCTGGTCCCGTCCGACGTGCCGCACGACCAGCGCTACGTCGACGGCATCACCAGGGTGATGGTGGAGGCCCAGCGCTACTACAAGCAGGAACTGGGCAAGACGTTCCGGCTGAACACCCCGGTGGTCGAGGTCGTCACCGGCGAGCGCGTCCGCAGCTGGTACGAGAACACGCCCAACGGCTCGGACCGCTACTGGTGGACGGTGTTCAACATGCAGCAGGAGCTGATGCGCCGGCTCGGCCTCGGCGCGCCGGACCGCCGGTGGCTCAACGTCGGCGAGATCCGCGCGGAGGGCCCCGGCGCGGGCGGCGGTGGCGGCAGCGGTTGGGTGATCCTGTCCGGGCACGACGCCGACGGCGCGGCGGGCGTCAACGGTCCGATGAACCGGTGGTACGGCGGCATGGTGCACGAGCTCGGGCACGCGTTCGGCCTGCCCGACTCCCGCTACACCGACGGCACCCCGATGTCGGCGTCCTTCTACGACTACCCGAACACGCACTTCAACCAGAGCCAGAAGAACGCCATCCTCAACGGCCCGTACGGCAGCTTCCTGTACTGACGCCGGGCCACCGGGCACCACCGCACGCCGCTGGGCGCCGAGCATCCCGCAACCGGGGTGCGACCCGCGCTCCGGTGCCGCGCGCCGTCCCACGCCTCGCCGGCCGGGCGGTCCACCGCCGGACCTCCGGGTCGTTCGCCGCCATCGCGTTCAGCCCAGCCTCATCCCTGCGCTTCCACCAAGAGGTCTCCGTGTTGAAGAACTCGCGAACGACCGGTTCACGACGCCGGGCGCGCACCACCGCCGTCTGGCTCATAGCGGCGCTCTCGTTGGCGTCCGCCACGCCCGCCCGAGCCGCCGGGCCGGGCGCACCCACGTCCGAAGACCGTTACCCGGCAACGGAAAAGCCGATCTCGACCGTCCTCACCGAGAACGACTCGCGTGAGCACGTGCACGTGAAGTTCGCGGAAGGGACCCAGGTCCGACTGCGTGGCGCCGAGTTGACGTCGGCCGCGGGCGCGGACCTCTCGGCGGTCCGGAACGTGCTGCGGTCCGGCTCGGTCTCGGCGGTGCGGCGGCTGTTCACGGCGTCGGAGGAGGCGTTGCGGACGTTCACCGGCCAGGCGGCGGCCCGCTCGGGTCGCGGGCAAGCCGACCTGAACCTGTGGTACCGCCTCGACCTGCGGCCGGGCACGGACCCGGCCGCGGTGATCGACGCGCTCAACGCGCTGCGCGAGGTCGAGGTCGCGTACGCCGAACCGCTCGCCGTGCGACCGCCGATCGCGCCCGACTTCACCCCTCGCCAGGGTTACCGCTCCGCCGCCGGCAGCGGCGGCATCGACGCCGACTACGCGCGGACGATCCCCGGCGGCACCGGCGCGAACGTGCGCGTGGCCGACATCGAGTACGCCTGGAACTTCGCCCACGAGGACCTCTCCAAGCTGCGGGCCCCCGGCGTGTTCGTCCGCAACGGCACCGCGACGGACCCGTTCAACGACAACAACCACGGCACCGCCGTGGCGGGCATCCTCGTCGGCGACGTCAACGCGGGCGGCGTGACCGGGTTGGTCCCGGACTCCCCGATCCACGTCACGAACGCCGCCAACGCCGAGCGCGGTTGGGACGTCGCGAACGCCGTCATCGTCCTGGCCCGCGCGCTCCGGCCCGGTGACGTGCTGCTGATCGAGCAGCAGACGTCGGGTCCGGCCGGCTGCACCGGGTACGTCGCGCCCGAGTGGGTCCCCGCGATCTACGACGCGATCGTCGCGACCACGTCCTCGGGCATCACCGTGGTCGAGACGGCGGGCAACGGTTCGATGAATCTGGACAACCCGTGCTTCGGCAGCAGGTTCCCCCGCGGCAAGCCCGACTCCGGCGCGATCATCGAAGGCGCCGGTGCCGCTCCCGGGTGCGGCACCGCCCGCACCCGGCTGAACTTCTCCACCTACGGCAGCCGCATCGACGTCCAGGGCTGGGGAAACTGCGTGGTGAGCACCGGGTACGGGAGCCTCTACAGCAACGGCGCCAACGCCTACTACACGGCGACCTTCGGCGGGACGTCCAGCGCCGGTCCCATCGTGGCGGCGGCCGCGGCCTCCCTGTCCAGCATCGCCGAGCAGCGGGGCGTCACCCTCACCCCCGGCCAGGTGCGCGCCATCCTGAAGTCCACCGGAACCCCGCAGGTGAACCCCGGCACCGGGAACATCGGCCCCCTGCCGAACCTGCGCGCCGCGATCGCCGCCCTGCCGACCGGTGGCAACCGGCCACCGGCCACGTCCACCGCCGGGACACCGGACGAGGCGCCGGCCGGCCACCGCTCCACCGCGATGGCGCCCAGGTGAGCACGTCGTCCGGCACGTGACGGCGGGCCACCCGTTCCGCCCTGGCGTGCCGCCTCTCCAACCCCGCACCGACCGGCCGTCGCCATCCGGCTCGGCCCACGCGCGACCCTGCCCGACCTCCGGAGGTCCCAGTGTCCATGAAGAAGCTCCTCGCGGTGATCGCCTCCGGCGTGATCTCCGCGTCCGTCCTGGCCTTGCCGGGCCCGGCTGCCGCGAGCACCCCCGCCCCGGTCGCCGCCCACACCCTCGACGACCACGACCACGCCGATAGCGCGGCGCCGCACTCGCACGGGCAGTCGGCTGCGGACCGTTGCCACCACGCCGACGAGTTCGCGCCCATGGCCGGGCTGGGCGAGCGCGTGTGCTCGTTGGGCAACGGCCAGTTCAAGGTGCGCACGGCGCACGGCGACCGGGTGACCCACTTCGACGCCCCCCTGGCCAAGGACAAGGGCGTTCGGGACGAGGTGACGTCGTCGGCGGTCATGCCCCTGGCCGCGCGTGCGCACCACTGCGCCACGGACTCGTACCGCATCCAGCTCGTGTACCTGATCCCCGCCGGTGCGCCCGACGCGTCGGCCACGATGGTGCCGCTGATGAGGCAGCACTTCCTCGACTCCAACGCCATGGTGTCCAACCGCGCCGCGCAGTACGGCGGGGACCTGGCGTTGCGCGTCGCGTGCGACTCCGCGGGCCAGCCGGCCGTCCGAGTCCTGCGCAGCAGCCACAACAACAGCGCCATCAGCGCCATCGACCAGGAGGTCGCGCGCCAGGGCCAGCGGATCACCGGTCAGGACAACGTCGTGTACTGGGGAGACGGTGGTTGCGGCGGCGGCGTCGCCTACGGCAGCGGTGACACGCGGCCCGGCGTGGAGAACGGCGTCAACAACGCGCCCGGCATCGCGGTGGTCTACGGGCGGTGCCCGTTCACGTACATGCTGCACGAGCAGGGGCACTCGATGGGCGCCGTGCTGCCGAACACGCCGAACAGCTCGGGCGCCGGTCACTGCAACGACGACGCCGACGTGATGTGCTACAAGGACGGCGGCCCGCGCTCGGGCAACTACCGCTCGAACGTGTGCCCGTCCCCGAACGGCAACCTGGACTACTACTGGGACTGCAACGTCAACGACTACTTCCACCCGAACCCGCCCGCCGGGTCGTTCCTCGCGACGAACTGGAACCTGGCGAGCTGCAACAACCGGATGGTGTACCGGCCGAACTGCGGCGCGACCCCACGGACGGTCCAGCTCCCGTCGTAACCGCTCCACCCGGCACCACCCACGACCGCCCGGTCGTGAGCCGGCCGAGCACGACGAACCCCTTTCACCGTGCGGCGGAAGGGGTTCGTCGTGCCCGGCGCGCCATCCACCTCGACCCGCGGGTCTTCCGGTCGAGGGACGGTGCGCCGGCCGCCCACATCCTCACCGCCGCCGGGGCGGTCGCGCTCGCGGCGCCCCGAGCCGCACGGGCGGCGTCGGCGTTGTCCCCCTCGCACGCCGACCGGGCCGAGGCCGAATCGATGCCGGGACCGCTCGGGACGGCCGACCCTTAGGGGTCGGGAGGCCACCGGTCTCAGGGTGCGGCCGGATGTGGCGGGTGGACGGCGGCCGTAAGGTCCTCGTGTGCCACTCATAGAGACCGCCGCGCTGGGAATGCGCTACGACGGCAAAGTGACCGCGCTGGCGGATCTGACGTTGGAGATCGAGGCTGGGGTCGTCGGCCTGGTCGGGGTCAACGGCGCGGGCAAGACCACGCTGATCAAGCTCGCGCTGGGCCTGCTCACGCCCACCAGCGGGCGGATCCGGGTGCTCGGGCTCGACCCGATCGCGGACGGGGAGCAGGTCCGGGCGAAGGTCGGCTACATGCCCGAGCACGACTGCCTGCCGCCGGACATGGTCGCCGCCGAGTTCGTCACGCACATGGCGCGCGTCAGCGGCCTGCCCGCGGCGGCGGCGCGGGAGCGGGCGTCGGAGACGTTGCGGCACGTGGGCCTCTACGAGGAGCGCTACCGCCGGATCGGGGGTTACTCCACCGGCATGAAGCAGCGGGTCAAGCTCGCCCAGGCGCTGGTGCACGACCCCGAACTGCTGCTGCTCGACGAACCCACCAACGGGCTCGACCCGGCGGGCAGGCGGGCGATGCTCGACCTGGTGCACCGCATCGGCACGGAGTTCGGCATCTCGGTGGTGGTCTGCTCGCACCTGCTCGGCGAGATCGAGCGGATCTGCACGTCGCTGGTCGCCATCGACGCGGGCACCCTCCTGCGCTCGGCGACGCTGTCGTCGATGACCGAGCACAACGACCTGCTCGTCGTCGAGGTCGACGAGGGCGCGGAACGGCTGGCCACCGCGCTCACCGCCGGAGGGCTGGACGTGCGTCGGCAGAACCGCGTGCTGACCGTCCGCCTCGGCGAGGACGACGGCGCGGTGTACGACCTCATCCGGGACGCCGTCGCGGACCTCGACCTCTCCCTGCACCGGCTCGAACGGCAACGGCACCAGGTCGCCGACCTGTTCCGCGACCGCCCGGCCCAGGAGGTGTCCCATGCCTGAGTCCGGCGTCATCCACGACATCGGCTACCAGCGCTACACCGGCCCGAGGCTCGGCCCCGGCCACTCGGCCCGCGCGCTGTACGTGCACAGCGTCCGCAGCGCCTACGGCCTCGGCCGCAGCCCGTGGGCGAAGGTGCTGCCGATCGGGCTGATGGGCCTGGCCTCCCTCGCCTCGCTGATCATCGTGATCATCAACAGCCAGCTGCCCGAGCCGGTGCTCGACTACGTCGGCATCGCCTCCACCTTCACCTTCGCCGCGGCGGTGTTCGTGGCCGTGGTCGCGCCGGAGCTGGTGTCGGTGGACCTGCGCACGAACCTGGTGCAGCTGTACCTGTCCCGGCCGCTGAGCCGGTCGGGCTACGCGCTGACCAAGGTCGCCGCGCTGGCCACGGCGACGTTCCTGCTGTTCGCGGCGCCCATGCTGATCATGTTCATCGGCATGGCCTTCGGCACCGACGACGGCGTCCCGGGGGTGCTGGAGGAGTTCGGCGGGCTGCTCGTCGGCCTGGTCGCGGCGGTCGTCCACGCCGTGCTGCTGGCGGCGCTGGGCCTGCCGATCGCCTCGCTGTCGGGACGGCGGGTGTTCGCCACCGGCATGATCATCGGCGTCTTCCTGCTCACCGCCCCGATCTCGGCGGTCCTGAGGGAGCTGGACTCCGGCACGATCGGCCGGCTCGCCGGGGTGCTCGACCCGGCGAGCCTGCTCAACGGCGTGGACCAGTGGCTGTTCGGCGCGGACGTCGACCTGGTCTCGATCGGCTCGTTCGGACCGGTGTACGGCCTGGTCGCGGTCGCGCTGGCCGCGCTGGGCACGATGGCCGCGGTGTGGCGGTACAGGGGGATGAAGTCGTGAACACCGTCGAACTCACCGGCGTCTCCCGCTGGTACGGCAACGTGGTCGCGGTCAACGACGTGACCCTGTCGGTCGGCGCCGGGCTGACCGGCCTGCTCGGACCCAACGGCGCGGGCAAGACCACCGTGCTGCACCTGATGGCGGGCCTGCTGGCCCCGTCGCAGGGCCAGGTCGTGATCGGCGGTGAGCCCGCGTGGGCCAACCCCGCCGTGTACCGCAAGCTCGGCCTGGTCACCGAGCGCGAGAGCGTGCCCGGGTTCCTCACCGCGTGGGAGTTCGTCCTCGCGAGCGCCAAGCTGCACAAGCTCCCCGACCCGACGGCCGCCGCCCGCGCCGCGCTGGACGTCGTGGACCTGCGTGACGCGCAGGACCGCCGGATCTCCACCTACTCCAAGGGGATGCGCCAGCGGAGCCGGGTCGCCGCGGCGCTGGTGCACGACCCGGACGTGCTGCTGCTGGACGAGCCGTTCAACGGCATGGACCCCCGGCAGCGGATGCAGATGATGGAGCTGCTCGACGGCATGGCCGCGGCGGGGCGCACCATCGTGTTCAGCTCCCACATCCTGGAGGAGGTCGAGCAGCTCTCCGGCACCGTGCAGGTGATCGTGGCGGGCAGGCTGGCCGCCTCCGGCGACTACCGGCACATCCGGCGGCTGATGACCACCCGCCCGCACGTGTTCACCATCGCCTCCTCCGACGACCGCCTCCTCGCGACCGCGCTGATGGGTGAGCCGTCGGTCTCCGGGGTGAGCCTCGCCGAGGCGGGTCTCCAGGTGCACACGAGCGACTACGGCGCCTTCACCCGTGCCCTGGCCAAGCTCGCCAAGGCGCGGGGCATCCGGCTGACCACGATCCTGCCTTCGGACGAGTCCCTCGAGAAGGTCTTCTCCTACCTGGTGACCACATGAACCCGACGATCATCCGCCTCACGGCGAGGGCGCTGCTCGGCCGCAGGCGCGTGTTGCTGCTGCTCCCCATGCCGATCATCCTGCTCGGGCTGACCCTGCTGAGCGTGAGCAGTGAGGACGATCCCCCGTCCGACTGGGGCCCGCTGGTCTTCTCCAACCTGGGGCTCGCGGTCATCCTGCCGCTGACCGCGCTGATCGTCGGCAGCAGCGCACTCGGCCTGGAGATCGACGACGGCACCATCACCCACCTGATCACCAAGCCGTTGCTGCGCTCGGAGATCATCCTGTCCAAGCTCCTGGTGTCCTGGCTGGTGACCACCACGGCCACCGCCTTGCCGCTGGCGATCGCCGCCCTGATCGCGGGTTCCGGCACGTTGGCGGTCGGCCTGGTCCTCGGCACGGCGCTGGGCGCGTTGGCCTACAGCGCCCTGTTCCTCGCGCTGAGCGTGATGACCAAGCGCCCGGTCGCGGTCGGCCTCGTCTACATCGTGCTGTGGGAGAACCTGCTGGTGTCGTTCGTCGACGGCGCCCGCGTGTTCAGCATCCGCCAGCACGCGACCGCCATCGCGGACGCGATCGGCGACACCCCGCTGATCGCCTCGACGATGTCGGTGCCGACCGCGTTGATCTTGGCGTCGGCGTTCGTCGTGGTGGGCACGGTCGGGGCCACCCGGCGGCTGCGGTCGTTCGCGCTGACGGGGGAGGCGAACTAGACGTTCCTCCGGCGGGATGCGTCGAACGGGGCGAAGAGCGCGGCCCGGTCCGCTTTACTTGTCGTGGCACCGCATCAGGGGGTTCGACGGCCACGGTGAGACACCTGCTGGACCGCCGGTTCAACGGGTACCTGGGGATCAAGCTGTCGCACGAGCTGGACGACGTCGTGGAGTCGGTCGTGGCCGGGTACCTCGACGCGACGCCCGCCGCGCGGCAGGAGATCCTGGACGCGATCCGGCCCCGCGCGGCGGGCGTGCTCTGCGTGTTCGGTCAGCGGATGGCGACGATGGCCGTGCGGACCGACTCGACGGTGCCGCTCTACCGCGGCCTCATCGGGATGGGGATGGCGGAGCGGACGCTGGACGACCCGCGCAACAGCCTCTTCGTGCTGGCGGCGGTCAACCACAGCGCCACGACGCTGGGCACCAGCATCACCCGGGTCGCCACGGACCTGCGCCGGTACCTGCCGGAACCGGCGTTCGAGAAGTTCCTGGCGTTCGACCGGCGCGACGAGCGGGACAAGTCCCTCCCGGCGTTCGCGATGGCCGCGTACGGGTCCGGGGCCGAGTTCCGGTACGGACACGGCCCCACGCAGGCGTGAGCGCGGGGCCGCAGGTCGTCATCCGGCGGCATCGTCCCTGGGATTCTTCGGGCCGCGCACGACGATGTACGCGAACAGCGCGCCCATGACGGCGACGCCCGCCCACATCGCCTGCTGCCAGCCGTCGACGAACGACTGCTGGGCGGCGTGGACGAGCTGCTGCCCGGGCGAGCCGCCGCCGCCCGCGACCTCGACGGCGTTGGCGATGCCCGAACGGGCGGTGTCCGCGGCGGCCCGCGGGACGCCGTGCAGCCGGTCGTCGATCGCGTCGCGGTAGCCGGCGGACACGAGCGCGCCCAGCACGGCGACGCCCAGCGCGGTGCCGAACTCGCGGGTGATGTCGTTGAGCGCGGAGGCGACGCCCTGCTTCCCCCGCGGCAGCGAGCGGGTGATGGCCTCGGTGGACGGCGTCATGGACAGGCCCAGCCCCGTGCCCATCACGAGCATGCCCGGCAGGATGGCCGGGTAGCCGCCGTCCACGGAGACGAACAGCGCCATCAGCACCAGGCCGGCTCCGGCCAGCGCGATGCCCGCGGCCGTGGTCGGGCGGGAACCGATGCGGGCGGCCACCTTGGGCGCCAGGCCGGAGGTCGCCATCATCATGAGGGCCATCGGCATCATGGCCGCCGTCGACAGCAGTCCCGACCAGCCGAGCACCGCCTGGAAGAACGGGAACAGGACCACGGCGATCCCCGCCTGGACGCCGAAGACCACCAGCAGCGTGATCGAGCCGCCGGCCAGGCCGCGCTCCCGGAACAGGCGCACGTCCAGCAGCGACGCGTCCCGGCGGTGCAGCTCCCAGGCCACGAAACCGAGGCCGGCGACGAGGCCGACGGCGAGGCCGATCAGCGTCACGGGTGCGGTCCAGCCGCGTTCGGGTCCTTCCTGGAGCGCGAAGACGAGGCCGATGACTGCGACAGTGGAGACCAGCGCGCCGAGGGTGTCGAAGGAGTGGGCCGAGCGCTCACGGGAGTCGGGCACCGATTTCAGCGTCATGCCCAGTGCCACGACGACCAGGGCCACCGGCAGCACGAACAGCCCGCGCCAGTCCGCGACGTCCACCAGGAGGGCGGAGAGGAACATGCCCAGCACGCCGCCGCCTCCCGCGACGCCGGTCCACACGCCGATCGCCTTGCCGCGCTGCCCCTCGGGGAAGGTGGAGGTGATGACGGCGAGGGTGATCGGCATGATCATCGCGGCGCCGACGCCGGCGGCCACCCGGGTCGCGATCATGATTTCGGCGGTCGGCGCCAGGCCCGCCGCGACGTTGGCGACGCCGAAGAGGCCGAGTCCGGCGACCAGCACGGGCTTGCGGCCCAGGCGGTCACCGAGCGCGCCGAGCGGCAGCAGCAGCGCGGCCAGGGCCAGGGTGTAGACGTTGATGATCCACAGCACCGTGCTCTGCGAGGCGCCGAACTCGACGGCCAGGTGGGTCTGGGCGACGTTCAGCCCGGACACCGACGCGATCACGGCCATCAGCGCGACGGAGACGGCGATCAGGATGGCGCGGAGCTGACGCGCGTCCGGTGCGCCGTGCCCACCGCCGGTGTCGGCGGTGGTCTCCTGCGCGGACTGGTTCGTACTCATGGATTCCTCTCGACAACGGCATGGGGGAGGAGCGGCAGTGCGTGCCGATCGGGCCGCTGCCTTCGGACGGTAAGCGCACTTTGCGTCGAGGGCATAGCATGTTGCCTATGACGCAAGAAGAAGGCACGCTGGACGGCCTCGTGCGCAAACGCATCCGAGCCCTGCGGGTGGCCCAGGGCCTGTCCCTGGAGGAACTGGCCGTCCGCGCCCACCTCAGCCAGTCCTCGCTGAGCCGCATCGAGAACGGGCAGCGCCGCCTGGCGCTGGACCAGCTCGTCACGCTGGCCCGCGCCCTGGACACCACCCTCGATCAGCTGGTCGAGAACGCCGCCGACGACGTCGTCATCAGCCCGATGGTCCACGGCGCCCACGGTCTGAGCTGGCCGATGAAGGGCGACCCGGCCATGAGCGTCATGCGTCGGCGGCTGACCGGGCCACCGCCCGACAACCCGTCCAGGATGCGCGCCCACCCGGGTCGGGAGTGGTTCGTCGTGCTGTCCGGCACCGCGATCCTGATGCTGGGCGACCGCCGCTTCCGGATGGAGGCCAACCAGGCCGCCGAGTTCCCGACGATGATGCCGCACGCCATCGGCGCGGAGGGCCGTCCTTGCGACATCATGTTCATCTTCGACCGCGACGCCCGCCGCGGCCATCGCGAGACCGACGACCAGCGCGAGAACGGCGACGCGCAAGACGGCCGGTAGCCACACCTTGCGCGGCCCGCAGCACGCCGGGCCATTTCCTTGCGTAATGCGCAAGAGGGTGTGCTTGACGAGCATGAAGCACCTAGCGTGGGGGTATGCCGCAAACACACACCCACGAGCACGGCCACCACCAGCAACGCGGCGCGGACGACGGGCAGGCGGAGATCCTCGACCTGGACGCGGAAGTCCTCGCCGGGCACATCGCCGCCATCACCGAGTGGCTGCCCCTCAAGAGCGGCCCTCGGCGGATCGTGGACCTGGGCTCCGGCACGGGAGCGGGCACCTTCGCGCTGCTCGATCGCTTCCCCGAGGCGCACGTCACCGCCGTCGACGCCTCGCCCGGCCACCTGGCACGGCTGCGGGAGAAGGCGCGTGCCCGTGGCGTGGACGAGCAGGTGCGCACCCTGGCGGCCGACCTCGACGACGCCACCTGGCCCGACCTGGGCACGCCCGACCTGGTGTGGGCCTCGGCGTCGATGCACCACCTGGCCGACCCGGACCACGCCCTGCGGGCCGTGCGCGACCTGCTCGCGCCCGGCGGCCTGTTCGCCGTCGTCGAGCTCGCCGGCCTGCCCCGCTTCCTGCCCGAGGACGCCCCCGCCGACCGGCCGGGCCTGGAAGCCCGCCTCCACGCCGCCACCGACCGCTTCCACGCCGAGCACGTGCCCCACCGCGGCGCCGACTGGGGACCCGTGCTGACCGCCGCCGGCTTCACGGTCGAGGGCGTGCTCACGGTCGCCGTCGACCTCGACGGGTCACGCGACGCGGCGATCGGCCGCTACGCCTCGGAGGTGCTGCACCGCCTCCGCGGGGCCGTCGCCGCGGAGCTCGCGCCGGCCGACCTCGTCGCACTCGACCGGCTGCTCGACCGCGGCAGCCCGCACGGCCTCCTGCGCCGCGACGACCTCGCGCTGCGCACCGAGCGCACCGTCTGGGCGGCGCGCCGCGACTGACGGTCCATCCCGAGCGACAGCCCGGCCCCGGATCAGGCCGGGGCGTTCCAGACCACGCCGCACAGGTAGCGGTCGAGGGAGTCGTCCAAGCGTGCGCCCGGGAAGGCCCGCCGGTAGTGCGCGTGGCACTCGTCGCGCGTGGGCGGGGTGTTCCGGGTCACGTGCTCCAGCCACGTCGGGTGCAGGCGCAGGCGGAGGACGTCCAGGGCCACGGCGGGTGACCGGTGCCGCACGGCCATCATCACCGCCACCCGGAACGCCTGCGCCCGGTGCCACGACGGACCGCGCCCCGGCGGGTTCACCACGTCGATCACCACCAACCGGCCACCCGGTGCGATGAGCGACCGGACGTGCGGCAGGACGCGGCCGTAGTCGCGCACGGCGAAGAGGGTGTTCACCGCCAGCACCAGGTCGAAGCGCCCGTCCCGGTCCGGTGCCACGTCGAACAGGTCCCTGGCCTGGTAGGTGATGTTGGGCCGGGCGTTGTCGGCCTCCGCCAGGGCGATCTCGCGCGCCGCGCCGTCCACCGCCAGGACTTCCGCGTAGCGGTCCGCCAGCAGACCGCTGTACCGGCCCGAGCCGCACCCCAGGTCCAGCGCCCGCGCACCGTCGCCGACGACACCGGTCAGCCACGGCCGGTACAGCAGGTCGGTGACCTCCGCGTACCGTCGGTAGCGGCGGGCCAGGATGTCGAAGTGCGCGGTCACCAGGCGATCGTCGGGTCGACGAACGCGTTGCTCACCAGGGCTTCCGCCGTCAGCCCGGCCGGGACCGCGCGGCGCTTGGCTTCCTGCAACGGCTTCAGGTCCTCGATGAGCTTCGCCACCCGGGCGGTGTCGAAGTCGCCGACGGTCGGCGTGACGCCGTCGTTGCCCAGCCCCAGCCCGCGGATCTGCTCGCCCGCGTACTCGGCCCGCGCGACGCTGTACTCGGTGCCCGCGTTGAGCTCGCGGACCATCCGCACCAACGCCTCGTTGGTCGCCTTCGGCTCCGCCGAGTAGGCGCGCGTGCTGCGCTGCAGGATCGGCACGAGCTTTGTCAGGCACGGGCTCAGCCGCTCGACCTCCGCCGACGACACCGCCAGCGTCTCCGGGTAGATCGGATAACCGCTGTCGTGCACCAGCGCGAAGTCCACCGGCCGCTTCCAGGCGTCGATCTCCCGCTCGTAGCGGTACGGCTCGTTGGTCGCGTACCCCTGCTGCGCGATCGCGCCGTCGGCCGCGACGAACCGGGCCGGCGCGCCGTCGTAGGAGCCGTCCACCTGCGCCTGCTTCAACTGTCCGCTCTGGACCAGGTAGTCCATGTAGGACGCGCCGTTGGCGTACACGACCGTGGTGTCGGTGCGGCCGATGTCGGCGATGGACGCCCAGTCCGGGTGGTGCTCCTTCGACCACATGATCATCTGCGGGCTCTTGTCCAGCGGCGCGAACACCGCCGTGGTCGGGAACGTCCCGGCCTCCTGCACCGCCTCGTCGGTGGCGATGCTGCCCAGCGTGATCGAGGGGTCCGCCGCCATCAGCGCCGACACCCGCTGGAACCCGGTCACCGGCCCGCCCGCGCGGACCTGGAGCCGCACGCCCGTGTCGCGCCCGTCGTCCAGCAACGGCCCCTCGACGGCCTTGCGCTGACCGTCCACGGTGAAACCGCTGCCCAGCAGCCGGTACAGGCCGCCGTGCTCGGCCTGCGGGAACCAGTTCATCTGCACCACGACGGTGTCGGGGCACGTCCCGCGAAGTGACTCGGCGGCGGGGGGCAACGGCTCGCCGCCCTGGCCCGCGTCGGGCGTCGTGCAGCCCGCCAGTAGCAACACCGATAGCGCGAGCAGTGACGACGCACGTCGGGCAGAGGACATGAAGCCCATCTTCGCATAGCGACGAACCAGGTCGTGCGCCGTTCTCCCGTATTGCCGTCCTTCGGATGTGAGAGTCTCCCCGGCAGGGAGGTGGCGATGGAGGGGTTGCTGGCACTGTCCGAGGTCGACGTGGCGTTCCCCGGCGGGGTGCACGCGGTGGACCGCGTCGGCTTGGACGTCCGGGCCGGCGAGATCGTCGCGCTGATGGGTCCTTCCGGGTGCGGCAAGAGCACGGTGCTGCAGGTCGCCGCCGGGTTGCGCGCGCCGACGTCGGGCACGGTCACCCGGCGCACCGACCGGGTCGGCTACGTCTTCCAGGACCCGACCCTGCTGCCGTGGCGGACCACCCGGCGCAACGTCGAGCTGTTCGGCGAGCTGGACGGCCTGGCCAAGGCCGAGCGCCGCGCCCGCGCCGACCGGGTGCTGGCGGCGGTGGGGCTGGCGGAGTTCGGCCACGTCCGGCCCGCGCGTTTGTCCGGCGGGATGCGAATGCGGGTCGCGTTGGCGCGGGCGCTGCTGGTGGAGCCGGAGCTGTTCCTGTTCGACGAGCCGTTCGCCGCGCTGGACGAGCTGACCCGGCACGAGCTGGGGGACGAGTTGCTGCGGCTGTTCGCGCGGCACGGGTTCGGGGCGTTGTTCGTCACGCACTCGGCGGGGGAGGCCGTGTACCTGGCGGACCGGGTGCTGGTGATGTCGCCCCGGCCGGGCCGGATCGTGGCCGAGGTGGCGATGCCGTTCGGCTACCCGCGCCCGCCTGGGCTGCGGTCCAGCGGCGAGTACGCGGCGTTGGTGGGGTCGGTGTCGGAGACGTTGGTGCGGGCCTCGTGAGGATCAAGCGGGTCGCGCGGACCGTGCTGCCGCCGTTGGCGGTGTTGTTGGTGGTGCTGGGCGCGTGGACGTTCGTCAGCCACGTCGTGCTGTCGCCGCGCCGCCGGTTCCTGCTGCCGCCGGTGGACGAGGTGATCAGGGTCGGGTTCGGCGATCCCGACAACCTCGCCGAGCTGCTCGCGGCGCTGTCGCTGACCAGCCGGGTGGCGGGGTTGGGGCTGCTGATCTCGGTGGTGCTCGGCGTGGGGCTGGCCGTGCTGATGGCGCAGTCGCGGTGGCTGGAGCGCGCGGTCTACCCCTACGTCGTGGTCGTGCAGACGATCCCGGTGCTGGCGCTGGTGCCGTTGTTCGGGTTCTGGTTCGGCTTCGGGTTCTCCAGCCGGGTGCTGGTGTGCGTGCTGCTCTCGCTGTTCCCGTTGGTGGCCAACACGTTGTTCGGCATCCGGTCCGTGCCCGCGGCCCAGCACCAGCTCTTCGACCTGCACCGGGCGGGGCGGTGGACGCGGCTGTGGAAGCTCCAGCTGCCGGCCGCGCTGCCCGCGATGTTCACCGGTTTGCGGATCGCGTCGGGCGGCAGTGTCATCGGCGCCGTGGTCGGCGACTTCTTCTTCCGGCAGGGCGAGCCGGGCCTCGGCGTGCTGATCGACCAGTACCGGTCGCAGCTCGCGTCGGCCCGGATGTTCGCCGCGGTGATCCTGGCGAGCGCGCTGGGCATCGCGGTGTTCGTGGTCTTCGGCGCCCTCGCCCGCTGGGTCGTCGGCCGGTGGCACGAGTCGGCCGACGGGTGACGACCGGCGGGCCGTGACGGGGAGGGTCGGCGGGCCGTGACGGGGGAGGACCCCCGAGGCGGCCCGGCCGGGCGCCCGCTACAACGGCGCGGCTTGCCGGGCACGTTCTCCGCCCACCGCCGGCGCCCCGCCGCGGCCGCCACCGCGCGACCAGCAGGCCGCCGACCAGCAGCCCCACGGTCCGGGCGGCGATCACGCACCCCCACGCCGTGCGGCCGACGGTCGCGTCGGCGACGGCGGGTCCGGGACTCGTGTAACGGGCCGGCGGGATCGCGGCAACCATGTGGTGTGAGCGAGACAATGGCAGACGCGGTGGCGGACCACGTGGAGCCACTCCAACACCCACCACCCGGGACGCGGGCCGGCGCCGCGGCCGAGTTCGAGAAGGTCTACCGGGCGAACGTCGGCATGATCACCGCCTACTTCGCGCGGCGCAGCGCCGATCCGCAGACGGTGGCCGACCTGACCGCGGACACCTTCGTCCGGGCGATCACGTCGTTCGCCACCTTCGACCCGGTCAAGGGCAGCGCCCGGGCCTGGCTGACCGGCATCGCGAGCCGGGTGTTCGCCCGGCACTGCGAGGCGCACAGCCAGCGCGCCGACAGCACGCGGCGCATCGCCGGGCAGCGGCCGCTCGACCCCGACGTGGTGGACGACCTGCTCGACCGGATCGACGCCGAGCAGGCGGCGGGCGCGCTGCTCGCCCGACTGGCCGAACTGCCCCGGCCCGACCGCGAGGTCGTGGAGCTGGTGGACCTGGACGGCCTCACCCCGAAGGAAGCCGCCGAGGCGCTGGGCGTCTCGGCGGGCGCCGTGCGCATCCGACTGTTCCGGGCCCGGGCGAAACTCCGGAAGACCACTGGGAGGCAACGATGATGGCCAAGTTCGAGGACCAGCTCTTCGAAGACCTGATGCGCAGCCACGGGTCCGAGCTGGACGCCGTGCCGGACCGGGCGGCGAGCGGGCGGCGCGGCGTCGGCCGCGCGGTGGGCATCGGCGGCACGGTGCTGGGCGTGGCGGGCGTGGTCGCGCTGACCGGTGCGTTGCTCCCCGGCGGCGCCCCCGCCGCCTACGCGGTCACCAAGGGCGCCGACGGCTCGGTGACGGTGTCGATCACCGACGTCACCGGCGTGACCGGTGCGAACGAGGAACTGCGCAGGCTGGGCGTTCGTGCGGCCGCGGTGCCGATGCGCGACGGCTGCGTCGCGCTGTCCAGCCTGCCCGTCGACACCAACAGCCACGGCACCGGGATCACGTCGTTGACGAAGGGGCCGGGCGGGCTCGGCACCGGCTCGCTGACGTTCGACGCGGACGTCATCCCGGAGGGCGACACGCTGCTGCTGGCTGCGGCCCAGTCGTCCACCAGCGTCTCCCTGGCCGTCGCGTTGGTCGTCGGCCCCGCGCCGGACTGCGTGAGCGTGTCGACGCCGCCGGCCGACGGCTCGACGGACGGCTCGACGGACGCCGAGTCGGGCCAGGAAGTCCGGCCGGGAACGCCCGCCGCGAGCTCCGTCCAGCAAGGCGGCCGCTGATCCGGCCGCTGATCCGGCCACGAACGCCCCGGGAAGCGCGCCGCCGCTGCCCGGGGCGTTCGCCGTGGATCGGGTCAGGCGCGCCAGACGGTGCCGCGCCGTTCGTACTCCAGGAAGGTCTCCACCTGCTGGGCCTGCCGCGGGCCGAGGAAGCGCTCGACCAGCCACAGCGCCACGTCCAGGCCGGAGGTGACGCCGCCGCCGGTGACCAGGTTCCCGTCGTCGACCACGCGGGCGTCGACGACGGTCGCGCCGTGCGCGGCCAGGTCCGCCTTCGCGCGGTGGTGGGTGGTCGCGTTGCGGCCCCTGGCCAGTCCCGCCGCCGCGAGCACCATGACACCGGTGCAGATCCCGACGTGCAGCACGGCGGCGTCGGCCAGGCGGCGCAGGAAGTCCCGGTCGGCCATCAGCCGGCGCACGCCGACGCCGTCCGGGTCGGTGTAGCGGCCACCGCCGGGCACCACCAGCACGTCCGCCTCGCGCGGCGACCAGCCCCGGCCCACCTCGACGCGCGCACCGAAGCTGCACGTCACGGGCCCGGGCCGACCGGTGGTGACCAGCGTGGTGGTGAGCGCGCCGTCGCTCATCGCTGCGGCCAGGCCCAGCACTTCCGCCGGCGCGGCCCAGTCCTGCTCCTCCACCCCGTCGAACATCAGCACCTGCACCCGCAACGGGTTCGCCGCCGTCGGCGCTCCCGCCGCCCGTGCGCCCGGACCGGCGGTCGCGCCGACGGACAACGCCGCTGCCCGCAGGAAACCACGACGCTCCACGGTGAACCTCCCCGGTTTCGTCCCCCGCCCAGGAAGTCGTTCCGACCCGGCCGCGGGTTCCCGGGGCTCTTCGGGCGGCTACCGGGATCCGTCGCCGCGGACGTCGCAGCGCAGGCTCGCCGCCATCGTCGACGGGCCGAGCACGAACAGCACCAGGGGCACCAGGAGACCTCCGGCCTGGCGGATGCCGGACGCGAACTCCGAGGGCGCCACGACGATCAGCGGAACCATCAGCAGGGGGAGTGCCAGGGCGACGGCCCCGCCCACCACCGCGAGGGCCCGACCCACGGGTTGCCGCAGCATCAGCAGCACCCCGCCGGCGAGGCAGCACGCGCCTTCGACGCCCAGCACGCTCCTGAGCACGGTGCCGAAGGCGTTCGCCGGGGTGTCCGCCGCGCCCAGCGCCCCGAACGCCGCCGCCGGCGTCAACGCACCGAGCGCCAGCGCGAGGGTCACCGCGAGCGGGACTCCGCGCGTCCGGCGGCCGTGCGGCTGCGGCTGCGGTTGTGCGACCGGTCCGTACATCAACTCGTCCTCCGATCGGCCGACTCCGGCACCACGTCCAGCGGTCCCGCCACCCCGTCGGGAGCGGCTCCTCGCTCGCCGTCGTGGTGGCCCAGTCAACGCCATCCGGTGGCGGCAGGGCGTGGCCTTGGCCGCAAACGGTCACCTTGGCCGCACGTCGCCCGCCGGGTCCGGTGATCAGGTCGCCCTTGACCGGACCGCCGCCGAACCGCATTGTGGGAGCGCTCCCGTGATCCCTGCCGTCGAGAGTGGACCCCCGTGCAGAGCCAGACCAAGCGCCGCCTGTCGCCCGAAGACCTCGACGCGCTCGTGTCCGACGCCGTCGGCGTCGGGTGCCGGCTGGAGGCGGAGTTGACCGACGGCTGGTTCAACACCGCCTACCGCGTCCTGCTCGACGACGGCCGGGCCGCCGTGATCAAGATCGCGCCGTCGGCCGATGCCCCGGTCCTGCGCTACGAGCGCGGCATCCTGGGGACGGAAGCCATGGTCTACCGGCGGATCGCGGCGCTGCCCGGCGGTGGTGTGCCGACACCCGACCTGCTCCACGCGGGCAAGGAGTTCCTCGCCGTCTCCCTCCTGGAGGGCGAACCGTGGGACAAGTCGGCCGGCCGCGTGCCCCCGGCCACCCAGCGGGCGCTGCGCCTCGAGCTGGGCGCGATCACCGCCCGCCTGCACACCCTGGCACCGGAGGACGGCCGGTTCGGCTACCCGGCCGCGGCGTCCGGGCTGTCCGCGCCGGACTGGCGGACGGCCTTCACCGCCATGGTCGACGCGCTCCTCGACGACGCCGCGCGCTGGCACTCCCCGCTGGGTGCGACGCCCGCCGAGATCCGCGCCCTGGTGGCCGAGGGCGGAGCCGCCCTCGACGAGGTCGCCGAACCGCGGCTGGTCCACTTCGACCTGTGGCCGGGCAACATCTTCGTCGACCTGCCCGGCGACGGCGACGGTGACCGGCCGCCCCGGATCGTCGGCCTCATCGACCATGAGCGGGCGTTCTGGGGTGATCCGGCGGCCGAGCTGATCTCCCTGGCCTTCGGCGGCGACGCGGGCCCCGACAGCGACCTCGTCACCGGGTACGCCGAGGCCGGCGGCGTCCTCGACTTCACGCCCGCGTTCCGGCACCGCCTGGCGCTGTACCACCTCTACCTGGGCCTGCTGCTCGTCATCGAGTGCGGCCCCCGCGGGTACGGCCCCGACCACCTCGCGTTCTGCCGCGGCTACCTGGCCGACGGCTTCGACCGGCTGCGGACGCTGGGGTGAGGCGACACCGGCGACCCGGGCGTCAGAAGCTGATCTCCCGGATCAGCGCACCTCCCGACGCGGCCGTCTCCTCGAAGAACTCGACGAGGTCCACGTAGTCGTCGCGCAGGTTGTCGATGCCGTCGTCGTCCCAGAACCGCCGCCAGGGGTAGACCTCCTGCGCACTCAACTCCCGCGGGTCGTAGTGGGTCGCCAACACCTCGAACGGCGTCGCCCTCAGCGTGGTGGCGGCCTCGGCGACCATGTGGTCGGTCCACCCCGAGAGGGTGCTCTCCTCGTCGATGACGAAGCCGTCCTCGTTCAGCTCGATCGCCACCCCGGCCGCGTCCAACAGGAACTGGATGCCCGCCCACGACTTCTCCAGGGAGTAGTAGGGCAGGTCCTCCTCCAAGTGCTCCAGCGCCCATTCCGGATCCTCGATCGCCCGGTCCAGTTCCGCCGGGCTGACCCGGGTGAACGCCAGTGTCGTGCTCATGTGCCCGCCGTTTCCGCGTTGATCTTGTGGGGCCACCAACCTGCACAGGATCTTCGGCGCCGTCAATCGGTCGATCGACCGACACGGCCGCGGACCCGTGCCGCCGGCCGCGGGTGTGGTGGTTCCCGGTGCTCCGGCGTCAGCGGTTCGCCGGCGTGTAGGTCAGCTGTCCGTCGGCGGGCAGCAGGTAGCCGTTCCAGCGCTGTTCGGGCACCTCGCCGCCGAGTTCGGCCGCGGTGACGAGGTCGACCTCGAAGCCGATCAGTCCGAGCCGGAAGTCGACCTGTCGGAACACCTCCTCCGCCACACCGGCCAGCCACGCGTCCAGCGGAGCACGCCAGGCCTGCGACCGCGGCTCACCGTCCGGTCCGAACGGGAAGCCGCCGACGCGCCGGTCCACTCGGGCCAGCGCGCCGAGCGGGAGGTACCACGTCACCCAGTCCTCGGCCTCGTCGAAGCGGGTGGCGAGGCAGCCGCACACGACCGAGCCGACCGGCGTGCGCGCGATGCCGCGCAGGTGGCCGAACTCGTCGAGCGACGCCACGGTGACGGGTACCGCGACCTGGTCGGCCGGTTCCCGGTCCCGGTGGCCGTAGCCGTCGGTGGCGGCGGCTGCTCCCCACAGCGCGGTCAACGCGCGTTGAAGGCGTTCGTCGTCGTGGTCGCCGACCTCCAACGACAGCTCGTAGAAGCCGCCGGTCCAGTTCTCCGCGTCGGTGAACGCCATCGGGTCGTGCACCGCCGCAGTGTGCCAAAGGGTGACGCGCTCGTCGTGCGCTTTCTTCCCCGCGGTACCGCCGATCGGACCAGGGCCGCCGAGCGGATGCCCGGGCGGCAAGACCGCGGCTGGATGTTGTGCGGAAGTCGCGGTACGTTTGGGAGCGCTCCCAGAATGTGTCTTCCACCCTGCACGAGGAGCCGAAAACATGTTGCGACGGCGTTGTCGCCCGGCCACCTTGATGGCCGGCCTGCTCGTCCTGGCCCTGTCCGCGTCCCTGCTGCCGTCGGTGTTGGTGAGCGGCAGCGCCGCGGCCGGCAGATCCGACACCCGTGCGGCGCCGCTCACGGAGCTGACCGTGGCGTCCGAACAAGTGGCGTCCGGCCTGCGGCGCCCCATCGCGATCACCGGTCTGCCGGACGGCCGGATGCTGATCGCGGAGAAAGAGGGCACCGTCCGCGCGTACCACCCCGACACCGGCCTCGCGGCCGCACCGGTGCTCGACCTGACCTCCCGGATCGACGCGTCGGACAACGAGCGCGGGCTCCTCGGCATCACGCCCGCGCCGAACTTCGCCCGGACCGGGATCCTCTACGTGGCGTACACGAGCCTGCCTGCGGGCGAGCTGACCCTGGCGCGAGTGCCCATCGGCGCTCCTGAACGCGTGCAGGTGCTGCTCACCCAGGAGCACGCCGAGTACGGCAACCACAACGGCGGCCAGGTGGCGTTCGGCCGCGACGGCTACCTCTACTGGTCCCTCGGCGACGGCGGCGGCGCGTACGACCCGTTCAAGTCCGGTCAGGACCTCGGCACCCTGCTCGGGAAGATCGTGCGGATCGACGTCAACCGCACGTGCGGGCCGAAGCCGTACTGCGTGCCCACCAACAACCCGTTCGTCCGCGTGGCGGGCGCGCGGCCGGAGATCTGGCTCTACGGGCTGCGCAACGCGTGGCGGTTCTCCGTCGACCCGGTCGACGGCTCGCTGTGGATCGGTGACGTCGGCCAGGGCCTGGTCGAGGAGGTCAACCACATCCGCCCGTGGCAGGGCGGGGCGAACCTCGGCTGGTCGTGCAAGGAGGGCACCCCGGTGTTCGACCCGCAGCAGTGCAAGCCGGGCGGGCGGTACACCGATCCGGTCTTCGAGTACGACCACTACAACGACAACTGCTCGGTGACGGGCGGTGTGGTGTACCGCGGGTCCCGGACGCCGGAGGCGTGGGGGACCTACGTCGCGGCCGACTACTGCTCGACCCGGGTGTACGCCGTGCGTCCGAAGTTCGACGGCACCTACGAGTCCGCCGCGATCGGCCACCTCCCCACCCAACCGTCGGCGATCGCCACCGACGCCAAGGGTGAGCTGTACTCGCTCAGCGACCTCCCGGGGGGCCTGAACCGAGTGCGGTTCGAGCGGGTCCAGCCGACCGCGGGCAGCGGGGTCGCGAACCGCTGACGCGTCCGCAAGACCTCCGGGGACGGCCGCGCGGTCGCGGCCG